>JAYUQF010000312.1:0-11186 GCA_043756885.1 Pseudomonadota bacterium | reverse complement strand
CGAAGTTTTTCGATCATCGCGCTGACGTCGCCATCTGCGATGTCGCAGGTTCTGCGCACCAGCTCGATTTGATCGATGGGCGCGAGCTCGAATTGCGGGAAGACTTCAAACACTGCTGTGTAGCGCAGGCCGCTACCAACGGCATTTTCTACCTTGTCGATGACGGGCTGGCCAGCCGGACGAAGGTCTTCCTTGTTCATCGCTTCGCCAAAGCTGCTCTGCAATATCTCGCCCACCACTTCATCACGCACGCGCGTGCCGAATTGCTGGCGGACTACTTTATGTGGCGCTTTACCTTGGCGAAACCCAGGGATCCGCGCCGTTCTGGACAGTTTGTCCAGACGAGTCTGCACTTCCGTCGCAATGCGTTCTTCTGGTACCTCGACCGTGAGGCGGCGTTCGAGCGTGGTCGATTTCTCTACAGATATGTGCATTTGTAGCAATTTGCCGATAAATAGGCCCTTACGGCGCGCGTAGGTGCGCGCGTCTGTGGCGTTGAACACTGCGTTGCAATATTGGTGCGAAAGGAGAGACTCGAACTCTCACGGGTTGCCCCACTGGCACCTAAAACCAGCGCGTCTACCGATTCCGCCACTTTCGCCCTGTTAGAAACATCGGTCGAGGTGACGAGCGCCAGGGTCAAGTCCATAGCGGCCGCTACCAACAAGTTCTACCGGGAAACGGGTCGATGGGACCCTGCCGGGAGCGGTGGTGAACGATGTGCGGCAACATTATAGGAGCAGGCATGGCGACTTGATAGCCCCGTTGCGGGCCCGGGAATGACCTTGGCTGCTATACTCCGTCAAACCCAGACCGCAGGCAAAATTTCTATACTTAGAAGGAGATAGGTCAAATGAGTATGTTCACTGTTGGATGCGTGCTGATATTTTCATTTTCCACGGTGACAGCCTCTGCGGCAGTCACTGTGCTTGAGTGTGTTGATGACGCGGGTCAGGTCTCGTATCGCGACAAATGCCCACCCGGTTCGACCAAAGCCGGCGACAAAGTTCTGCTGGGCGTCTCAGCCAAAAAGACCAAGAGCGCTAGTGAAATCGCTGCGAACAACCCGGTTGTGGTCTATAGCGTCCCAAATTGCGACCCCTGCGACCTTGTTCGCAACGTGCTGACTACTCGTGGGGTGCCATTCAACGAAAAAAACGTTCAAGACGATGCCCTCGTTCAAACCGAACTTAAGGGTAAAACCGGCGATCTGAACGTGCCCGCAGTACTGATTGGTGCCGCGGCACTGACCGGTTACAACCGTGCGGCTCTCGACAGCGCACTCAGTCAGGCGGGGTACCCGGCCCCGGACGCTACTTCGTCAACGGGTCTAAAGCCGCCGCAAGCTAAATAAGCCGGCCAGCACCAACTGTGAGCAAGTCCTCAGAAGAAGCTGAAGATGCCTTTTACGCGGCCTTCAGCGCTGGTCGACTCGATGACATGATGCAAATTTGGGCACCCCGAGACGACATCGTCTGCATTCATCCTGGCGGGCCCCGCTTAATGGGATTGCGTGATGTCCGCCACAGCTGGGGGCAAATTTTCCGCGATTCTTTACCTCGGACCTTCGTTTTACGAGGGCGAATCGTGAGTGGCGAAGCCAACCTGCGCATCCATCTGCTCGAAGAAAACATCAGTGTCCCCGGCACTACTTTTCTCGCACCGCCAGTACTTGCCACCAACGTCTACCGGCGCTTGCCTGAGGGTTGGAGGTTGGTGATGCACCACGCCAGCGTAGCGCCCATCAGCTTGAGCCTGACCCAATCAGGCGTCGAGGAAGCCAGACCCGACACACTTCTGCACTGACCTGCGCGACCACTCACTTTCGTTAAAGTAAGTCTTTCAGCGGCCGCTTCCCCTCCATTGGCCTGGCTGCTGGAGCGCGTGTGGCAACATCCCCGAAACAAGTATTGCCGGAGCGTATCGGACGCTACGACATTAAACGACTACTCGGCAAAGGAGGCGAAGGGGTCGTCTTGCTCGCGCATGATACCGAGCTCGATCGCGACGTCGCGCTCAAGCTTCTGAAACCAAGCGCGACGGACAACGATGGCGTACTGGCAGGCGAGGCTCGTATTGTCAGCCGCCTGCAACATCCGAACATCGTAACCTTGCACGACATCGGCACTTACTATCGCATGAGCTATCTGGTCTTCGAGCTCATTGAAGGCGAATCTTTGCGCGCCCGCATTGATCAGAGTGGAGCGATACCCTTTGCCGACGCAGTGGTTTTAATGAGCCAGATCCTCGCTGGCGTGGCGTACCTGCACGAAAACGACATCGTGCACCGCGACTTGAGCCCATCGAATATTCTTTTGAGTCGCGATGGAGTGCCCAAGGTTACCGATTTTGGTTTGTCTGTCTTGAGGCAAACCAATCAACCACCAGAAGAAGTGGCTGGTACGCTGCGTTATATGTCACCCGAACCGTTTGCGCACCTGCCTGGCGGTTCTCATTGCGATGTATTTACGCTCGCCAGCATCTTCTTCGAAATGCTGACCGGTCGGCGGCGCTTCGATCAAGTTGCGCCAGGCGCGATTATCGAGGCCATCCTGAATGAAACGGCCATAGAACGCGACACGCTCGGCATCTCCATGGACGACAAAATCCTGGGCGTGCTTAAAGAAGCATCAGCGCGGGACCCTGTGATGCGCTATCGCCACGCGCGTGCTATGAAAAATGCGCTGGACCAATATCGGTTGCCGCGTGTAAGCACCGAAGAGATCGCGTACGCCGATCATGGCACGGTCGATTTTCTCATGCGCCGCATGTCGGTGAAGCGCGGTTTTTCAGCACTGTCACAGCACATTAGTGAGTTATTGGAGATCACCGCAGAAGAATCGCTCGCGCCGGCCAGCCGTTTGGTCAATATCCTTGCTAAGGATCTCACGCTGACCCAACGTGTTTTGACCATGGCCAACTCCGCGTTTTTTGGTAAGTCCGAGGTATCTGGGCTGGCACGGGCAGTATCCTTGCTCGGTATCGAACAGGTGCGAATGTGTGTAACCAGCGCACTGCTCGACAATGAATTCGAACTCGGTAGTCCCGAACTGCGCGATGCACTGCTGCAATCGTTTCACAGCGCCGTTCTATCGCGCGCGCTAGCCCCTGTCTGCGACGTTGCCAATCGTGCCGATGCTTTTACCTGCGGACTGTTCAACCAGCTAGGCCGCACGTTGACCATTCATTATTTTCCGGACGAATTTACCGCGATTCAAACACGCACAACCCGCTTACACAGCGACGAATTGACCCAATCGCGAGCGGTGCTTGGTGTGGCCTATCACGAAGTTGGTGCGGGCATTGGCGCCCGTTGGAAGCTGTCGGACGCCATCATCGCCAGCATGCGGCCCCTGTCTCGCGGCGCTATCACCAAGCCGCCTTCTAACCACGAAAAACTGCAATTTTGTGCGGGCTTGGCCAATACGATAAGCCGCGTGGTCGCCGACAACACCGATATTCTTGAACGAGAGTCAGCGTTAGCTGTTGTGCTTGAACATGTGAGTGAGTCCGTAAATATTTCGCCTTTGCAGCTCAACGAAGCTCTGTCGGAAGTTGCGCAGTTAACGCTCCAGTATTCACGTCTGCTTAAGATTGCCCCCAAACCAGACTCAGTCTGCCAACGACTGACGGAATGCGTCGCGCTCGCAGGTGCCGCGTGAACGGCAGCGATGGACATCCCCCCGAGCAGCGCGAAGAGCGCTACCGGGTCACGAGACTCGCAGGGCGGGTTGGTCGAGTTGCAGACGAGACCATGGTGGCAAGCCATCCAGGCGCCACATTGAGGCATAACGCGGTTATTCGAGTGAAGATGCAGAACTGCGCAGACGTGTTATTGCAGGGCAGTTCAGCAGGCTTCAATCGCGCGGCAAGAAGAGTGGTGGGCCGTGTAGGAATCGAACCTACAACCTACTAATTAAGAGTCAGCTGCTCTACCAATTGAGCTAACGGCCCGTCGCAAATGCAAAAATGGGGTGGACGATGGGGATCGAACCCACGACCACAGGAATCACAATCCTGCGCTCTACCAACTGAGCTACGTCCACCATCGAACCAAAAAGAAATGGCTCTATCTGAGCCCCACCCAGGCACCGTCTTGGCCATGGCAATCCTTGCCGACGGTTGGCTTGCCGCTCAGTAGTGGCGCGCCTGGCAGGATTCGAACCTGCTACCCTCGGCTTAGAAGGCCGATGCTCTATCCGAATGAGCTACAGGCGCACGGGAAGCCCTGAGCACAATCATCCTGTCCGACCTCTGACTCTCGCGACGTCAAGACCCGCAGGCATGACGTTCGGTCGACATGGTCGGGGCAGAGGGATTCGAACCCCCGACCCCCTGCTCCCAAAGCAGGTGCGCTACCAGACTGCGCTATGCCCCGGCGTCGTATGCCATGCCTGCCCGACGGGAGCGGCGATGATACGCACGCGTCCTGACCTGGTCAACGTGCGCAGCCGTGGGACGGTGCACATAGTCCCCTAGAAACAGCCGCTTATTTGTAATGCACACGCACCGGGCAGGCTTGCGCGAGAGCAACGCTAACGGCACCATGGAGGCAAGTGCGCTCCGATGCGAGCGCCTGCGACGCCACTGCCCTTGCGGCATGGCATTTACCTTCGATGTTTACGACCGCGTCCAGCGCCGGAGTTCCGCATGCCAGTTGTCAAACTCACCACCACCCTGGGTGACATCACACTTGAACTCGATGCCGTCGCGGCGCCGGAAACTACCAAAAACTTCATCGCCTATGTCGAGAGCGGTCATTACGACGGCACGATCTTCCATCGTGTGATCGGCAATTTCATGATTCAAGGTGGTGGCATGGATCGAGAAATGCACCAGAAGTCCACGCAGGCCACCATCAAGAACGAAGCTGACAATGGCCTGCGCAACGATGAAGGTACTGTCGCGATGGCCCGCACTTCTGAGCCTCATTCGGCGTCCTCACAGTTTTTCATCAACGTCAAAGATAACGACTTCCTCAACCACAGCAGCCCCACCGCCAGCGGATGGGGCTATTGTGTATTTGGTCGCGTGACCGAAGGTCTGGAAACGGTGAATACCATTAAGGCCGTTAAAACCAAATCCCAGGGGGCCCACCAGGACGTCCCGGCAGAACCAGTCGAGATCCTGAGCGCCACTGTCGTGAGCGCCTGACTACGGCATTGCAGCGGACGCAGTGACAACGCTGTTTGTTTCTGACCTGCACCTCAGCCCGGCGCGTCCGGCGCAAATGAGCTTGTTTCTCGAGTTTCTCGCCTGTGCACAAAAAAGTGCGCAGGCGCTCTATATCCTTGGCGATCTGTTTGAAGTCTGGCTCGGCGATGACGACGACGCAGCAGCCAATACTGCCGTTATCAGCGCTTTGGCTACATTGTCAGTTGCGGGTGTTGCGGTGCGCGTTGGCTTTGGCAATCGCGACTTTTTGTATGGTCCGCGTTTTGTCGCCGCGAGTGGCGCGCAACTGTTAGATGACTACGCCGTTATCGATCTCTACGGCACGCCGACTCTGCTCACCCACGGCGATCTGCTCTGCACCCGCGATATCAAGTACCAGCGTTTTCGGCGTATCGTGCGCCACCCGCTCGTTCGTCGTCTTTTTCTCTCCACACCGCTGGCCTGGCGTCAAAGGATCGCTCGCCGCACCCGCGCCGGAACAATCGCTTCAATGCAACGCAAAGATGATGCGATTATGGACGTGGACGAAACTACCGTCAGCGCGATCATGGCCCATTACAAAGTCAATCTCCTGATCCACGGCCATACCCATCGGCCCGCTATGCACAAATACGAGTTGGGCCAGCGCCGACGTATTGTGCTGGGCGATTGGTATGAACAGGATGCGGTGCTGGTCTGTGACGAACGCGCTCAGCGCCCTATGCGGATTAGCGAATTCATAAGCGTTAGCACTTAGGACCCTGGTCAATATTATCTCGTCAACACCGAGGGTGTTCGTGAGTGGTTGCGGCTAGGCGCGTTTCTTGGCAATAGCGGGGCTATTGCCAAGAAATGCAACGCCGCTGCGGCCGCTCACGAACGGCCGAATGTAGAGATAATATTGACCGGGGTCCTTAGCCGCCAGTTTCTGCGCGACGAGGGCTGCGCGTTACACCACCGTTATTATCGCCAGCAGCACCATCCACACAATAAGCGCACGTCGGATCAGAGCGCGCATCTGATGGAGTCGTTGAATGTGTGGATTATCACCATCGCTATCGTGAATTCGCCCGTAATCAGTCGCCGCCAGCGCAGATTTAGCCACCAGCTCAGCGCTCGCGCCCCAGCGAAACGCACCGGCCCGTCGCGCACTTTCTAAAACAGGTAGCAGCGTACCGGCGATACCGAGATTAATCGCCGTCAAACGGGCCGGCAGCCACGCCAGTGCTTCGTGTAACCAGACCACCGCGCTGCCAATGCCCACCTCAAATTGCAAGGCGCGTGCAAAACTCGCGGCCAACCGGTAGGCCACCGCCCCACACGGCCCGAGCACGAAAAACCAGAACAATGGCGCGAACCAGGCACGCTCCGCAGCGACGGCAAGCGCAGCTAGTTCGGCACGACAATTATCAAACTCGATGTCGTTGGTCGGTGGACCAAAATCGATCCCCGCGGTCGTGGTCGTGAAAGCGGGTGTGGCGGCAACACGTTCGTCTCCCGTTAGATCCAGAGCGCGCCGATATTCGTCAATTTCGCGATTCAAATCCGTCGGGCCCAACATCCATACCAGCAGCGCCAGGCTGGCAAGGAGGTAAAGCGGGTACCACCAAGACATCAACAATTCCAACACCAGCCACACCGCCAGCAGCGGCAGACCGAGCAGCACCAGCACGCCTGCCCAGCCCCGATACCACGACTGTCCTGCGCACGTCGTCGCCAACCACGAGGCCCACACACCACTCCAGTGACGGGCGCGGACGCTGATTACAGCGCCTAAGCCAAACTCCAGGATGATGGCCAGCAACGCCAGCAGAAAATTCATTGCGCTAACAAATGACGCAAATGGTCCCAATCAAAGTGCGGTCCGGGATCGGTTTTACGCGCCGGCGCGATGTGATTGTGTCCGACCAGACTATCGACGCAAAGCGCCGGCAACAACGCAAACAGCTCTTTCAGCAACTTCGCGAGCCGAGTGTACTGCTCGCTGGTGAAGGGCAGTTCATCGCAGCCTTCAAGTTCGACGCCGACGGAAAAATCATTGCAGCGGGTACGCCCCCGCCACATCGAATCACCGGCGTGCCAAGCGCGGGCAAATACATCTACAAACTGAATCAATTGCCCAGCGCGCGGAATTAGAAAGTGCGCGGAGACCCGCAGGCCAGCAATGGTCGCAAAGTAGGGATGAGCCTCGACGTCAAGGCAATTGCTGAAGAGCTGCTCGATATACGGCCCCCCAAACTGCCCGGGTGGCAGACTGATAGCATGAATGACCAACAGTTCAACTTCGCAACCCAACGGCCGCTCGTCAACATTAGGTGATGGCAATACACGCGCGCTCGGCAACCAGCCGCTGCACTGCTCGAAAGGGATCACTTTTGCGACGCTCACACTGGACGTGCGAGCACCAGCGAAAACGCCGGACCGCGTGATTCGTAGTGGCGCTCAATTTCGAACCCTGCACGGCGCAGCATCATATCCAGCGTCTCACGGGTAAATTTGCGACTAATCTCAGTCTGGATGGTGTCACCCTCCGCCAAATCGAGTACCGCATCTCTGCCGGCAAATCGCACGCGCTGCGGTGCCATCGCGACCAGATGCATCTCGATCTGCGACTCCATCGGATTGAAGTAGGCATAGTGGGCAAAACGCTCCAGATCGAAGTCTGCGCCTAATTCGCGATTTAACACGCGCAGGATGTTGCGGTTGAACTCGGCCGTGATGCCTGCAAAATCGTTATAAGCGGCGTGCAGCAGCTCTGGCCGTTTAACGCGGTCCGCTCCCAGCAGCAGGCGATCATCGGAGCCCATGAAGGCGCGTAACTCACCGAGAAAATCGTGGCTCTGTGTCGCAGTGAAGTTGCCGATCGTGCCGCCGAGAAACACCACCAGATTGCGTTGTCCGCGTCGCGGCAGATTGGCCAGACCTGCACAGTAGTCGCCCCGCAGAG
Source organism: Pseudomonadota bacterium (assembly GCA_043756885.1). Lineage (GTDB taxonomy): Bacteria > Pseudomonadota > Gammaproteobacteria > JADJYF01. Next base: position 3,085 of record JAYUQF010000312.1, on the reverse strand, counting down.
GTTGCACATCCAACCACGGGTAGCTGGACATCAGGCGCTCGCCGCTGGCCAGCAGCACCTCATCACAGACATCGAACGGCACATAGCCCGGAAAGCACTCATGGGCTGCACAGGCGTCGAGCAGATGGAAGGTTTTGCGCGACATACCGCTACCAAGCTCGATAATGGAGGCTGGTTGCGCGCTCGCAATGATGTCATCAGACACTTCGGCCAGCAGTGCACTTTCGGCGCGGGTTGGATAATACTCGGGGACATTACAGATCTGATCGAACAGCAGCGAGCCGCGTTCGTCGTAAAAATACTTCGCGGGCAGTCGTCTCGGGGCCTGAAACAAGCCACGGGCAACGTCATCCCACAAACTTGGAACGGCACGCGTTGCGGCCACGGCTTCGCATACGATGGGCAGTCGGATTGCGGTGTTCACGGTGGATCCTTGTAAGATAGCTGCCAGTCGATGCGCCGGCGATAATGTGCCGCTGCATGCGGCCGGGGACCCTAGGTTAGCATCGGTCGTCGCAATATTCACCGCCGATCAAACGCACTCCGCGCGATCGCTTGTCACTGGACCAAGACCTTTATGCCGTCCGTCAACCCGACTCTGACGATTCCTGATGACATCGACGCCGTTGTGCGTAACGCCCTGCAGGAAGATGTTGGCAGCGGTGATGTAACGGCCAGCCTGATCCCCGCCACGCGTGTGTGCAATGCCGTCGTGGTTTGCCGCGAACCTGCTGTGTTGGCTGGCGCACCGTGGTTTGAGCGAGTATTTGCGAACCTGGACGGCACTGTGAGTATCACTTGGCTGCACGCCGAAGGTACGGCACTGGCGCGCGACGACGTGGTGTGTCATTTGTCCGGCCCAGCGCGTGCGCTCGTTACCGGTGAGCGGACTGCACTCAATTTTCTGCAGACACTGTCTGCCACTGCGACCGTAACGCGTGACTATGTCAATGCGCTCGGAACCTCGCGCACACGTGTGCTCGACACCCGCAAAACCGTGCCGGGCCTGCGCAGCGCGCAGAAGTACGCAGTGCGCGCCGGTGGCGGCGTGAATCACCGCATGGGGCTGTTTGACGCTATCCTCATAAAAGAAAACCACATCAGCGCGGCGGGCTCGATTAGCGCGGCAGTTGCAGCGTTACGCCGCTCTCACCCGGGGTTGCGCATTGAAGTTGAAGTCGAGAACATGCAAGAGCTCGATGAAGCGTTGGCCAACGGCGTTGAAATGATCATGCTTGATAATTTCGACCTAGTGGCAATGCGCAGCGCAACGGCCCGTGTTGCGGGCTGTGCTCAAGTTGAGATCTCCGGCGGCCTTGAGCTCGAAGCGCTTGCAGCACTGGGACAAGTCGGTGCAGATTTTGTCTCGGTGGGCGCTTTGACAAAACATGTCAGGGCCATCGACTTTTCGATGCGTATCGCGGACTGAGTTGCGCGTGTGGTCGCTCAAGCACAAGCCTGCCCAGACGATTCGCGCGATACCTTTAACTGTGCCTGGACCTCGGCCCGTAACGCAGCAGGCAATGGTGCGCGAGACCAACGACGAGCTGCTCAATACACTTGATATTTAGCCACTCCACAAACGCCTGCCGACCGTGCAGTGACATCCAATAATGTGCGGTCGTTATATGCTGGCGCGCGACGCGCAGAGCCTGGCAGAGGAATTTGCTATCGCGGCGCCCGAGCATCTGGCGCCGCGTTACAACATCGCCCCAACGCAGCCCACGCTTATCGTGCGCGAAGAAGAAAACCGACGTCTCGCAACGTTGGTGCGTTGGGGGTTGGTACCGTTCTGGGCCGAAGATATCGCCATCGGCCAGCGCATGATCAACGCGCGTGCCGAAACGGTCGCGGACAAACCAGCCTTTCGCGCCGCGTTTCGCCGCCGCCGTTGCCTGGTACCTGCCGACGGTTATTACGAGTGGCAAACCATCAATGGCCGCAAACAACCCTATTGGATTACGGCTGTCGATCGGCGTTGTTTTGCTCTGGCGGGCTTGTGGGAACTCTGGCAGCGGGACGGCAACGAGCTCCAGACTATGAGTCTGTTGACCTGCGCCGCGAACCAGCGCCTGAGTGAGGTCCACAATCGCATGCCGGTAATCATCGAACGAGCGCACTATACGACCTGGCTGGCGGCCGCTACGCCACCAGCCGCGCTGCAGGCCTTGCTCATACCCGCTGCCGACGAGATCTTCGTTGTGCACGCAGTCAGCAGCCGGGTTAACTCAGCACGCAACGACGGTCCTGATTGCATCGAACCATTGGCGCCAAGCGCCTGACATGGGCGCGACCCTACGCTGGTTGCTCGTGCTGCTTATCACTGCCGGTAGACCCCTGCTCGCCGCTGTGCCTGACGATGTCGCCAACGCTCTGGCTCGTGCTGTCGCGCAGGGTGACCGGTCCGCACAACTGACACAGGCTGAGCTGATAGTTAGCGCAGAGATTGCTGGGGATCCACGCACTGCACGTGGCGCGCTCGAGAAGGCAGCCGAGGACGACCACGGCGGCGCCGCTTACACGCTCGGTGTGCTCGCGTATCAGGACACTCCCCAAGACCTCGCCGGCGCGCTGCGCTGGTGGCGGGTAGCAGCGCGCGCTGGTCACGATGAAGCTCAATACAATCTCGGTTTACTGCTGGGCGCCGACGACCAGCACACGACAGAAGCCGAGGCCGCGTTCGAAGCCGCAGCAGCGCAGCACCATGTATTGGCCTGTTTTGCGCTTGGTACGCGTCTGGCCACACGCGCTGCAGCCGCTGCACTAACGTGGCTGCAGTGCGCGGCCGAACAGGGTTATGGACCGGCTCAGTTCAATCTTGCGACGCTGCTAGCCCGCGCAGCCAGGAATGACGAAGAAATGGCCATGGCGCGCCGCTGGTACGCGGCCGCGGCCCTCACCTTCGCGCCAGCGGCAAGCGCGCTCGCTGCGCTGCCAGCACAGATGACAACAGCGCAGACCCCAGTGCCCGTACCGGCGGCGCTAGTGGTACGCGATGACGCCTGGGTCATGGCGCAAGCGCAGAGCGCCTATACCGTGCAAGTTGCGAGTGGCGCCAGCGCTGAGGTGCTCCTGACCTTGCTGC
>JAYUQF010000311.1:0-1560 GCA_043756885.1 Pseudomonadota bacterium | reverse complement strand
AGCTTGTCGACCATAATCGATAGCTCGCCCTTCTGGGTGCGAAACACCACACCCTCGGCACCAACGATGTCACCTAAGTCCCATTTTTTGAAATCGTCGTAAACCCCATCGGTTAACCGATCGCGTTTCACAAATAACTGGATCTGCGCGCCCATGTCTTTAATGTGGGCAAAGGAAGTTTTGCCTTGCACACGCTGAGTCATCATGCGCCCGGCCACGGCCACACGCACGGCAGCGGTTTCGAGATCGGCGGCGCTGCTATTGGCAAAGCGGCTGTGCAGCTCAGCCGCCAAGGTGTCGCGACGAAAATCGTTGGGATAGGCGTTGCCAACTGCACGCAGTTGTTCAAGCTTGCCACGCCGCTGGGCGATGAGCGCCGCTTCCGAGCCTGTTTCTTCGTGATCCGTCATCTTGATCCCTATAAGCCCATTTTCAGGCTGGCTTCGATAAACATGTCGAGACCGCCATCCAGCACAGCCTGCGGGTTGCCAGTTTCCACTTCGGTGCGCAGATCCTTGATGCGTGATTGATCAAGCACGTAGGAGCGGATCTGGTGGCCCCAGCCGATATCGGACTTACTGTCTTCAATGGCCTGCTGCACTTCCTGGCGCTTGAGCATTTCCTGTTCGTAGAGTTTTGCGCGCAACATTTTCATGGCCTGATCGCGGTTTTTATGTTGCGAGCGTTCGTTCTGACATTGCACGACGGTATTGGTGGGCAAGTGTGTCAGGCGTACTGCCGAGTCGGTCTTGTTGACATGCTGACCACCCGCCCCGCTGGCGCGATAGGTATCAACGCGCAAATCAGCCGGGTTGATCTCAATGCGAATGTTGTCGTCAATTTCCGGTGAGACAAATACCGACGAAAAAGAGGTGTGGCGGCGATTGCCCGAATCAAAGGGCGATTTGCGCACCAGACGATGCACGCCGGTTTCGGTGCGCAGCCAGCCGAAGGCATATTCGCCGGTGAACTTTACCGTTGCGCTTTTGATGCCGGCGACTTCGCCCGACGAGACCTCAAGCAGTTCCGGGTTAAAACCCCGTCGTTCACCCCAGCGCAGATACATGCGCAACAACATCTCGGCCCAGTCCTGGGCCTCGGTGCCACCGGAACCCGATTGGATGTCCAGGAATGCATTGTTAGGGTCCATTTCGCCGGCGAACATGCGGCGAAATTCGAGGTCGGCGAGCTGTGCTTCGGCACCCGCGACATCGGTCTGAACCGCTGTCGCTGTGTCTACATCGTCTTCGTCGGCGGCGAGATCGAGCAATTCGGATGCGTCGATAAGCCGCTGCGAGAGTTTGTCGAGGGTAAATACAACACGCTCCAGCGCGACACGCTCGCGACCTAAGGCCTGTGCATGTTCCGGTTTGTCCCAAACCTTGGGCTCGGCCAGCTCGCGCTCAACTTCTACCAGGCGTTCGGCTTTTTCAGCGTAGTCAAAGATACCCCCGTAACGCATCGATGCGAGACTGCATATCTTTGATGGCGTTATAGGTGGGATTGAGTTCCATGACGGCCTGCAGGTGTTAGTTAAAAGGCGCCGGCATTGTAACGGCT
>JAYUQF010000310.1:0-1560 GCA_043756885.1 Pseudomonadota bacterium | reverse complement strand
GCTGCAAACCGGCCAACATCGCCAAGGCGGGATAAACATTGCCAAGGTGGCGGTTGAAGGTGTCTGGCCGCAGCGTTGATGGTGGCAACGGCGGCGTGTCGGGTTGTTCACTCATGGTGCTGATCTGCGCTGGAATGGACTAAGTATTTTGCAGCGCTTGCTGCTGAACGATAGACATTGGATAACAAGCCTCGCGATAGTGCAAAACACGATGTCGAGGCCTGTTCGTTCACGCCCATCTTGTGGCTGGTGCCGGCGACAACGCCGCGCTAAGGTGACCAGGACCTGGGCATCACATCGACTAAAACAGATGCCGGCCGCGACGTAACAAGTGCCAGCCCGCAACAGGAACCCCCATCGCGATGACTTCTTCACTCTCAGCGCCGCACGACACTATCGGCGCATTGGTGCCCCACAGTCCCGCACCGATTGCCGGCGCTGAAACAGGGCCACTGACGGGTCTGCGCTTCGCGGCCAAAGATCTGTATGACATCGCTGGCCATGTAACCGGTGCTGGCTCACCCGATTGGCTTGACACCCACCCCGCCGCGCTTGTCACCGCGCCACCGATCACTGCGCTGCTCGCGGCCGGCGCGGATCTGATTGGCAAAACCGTATGCGACGAGTTGTTCTACAGCATAAGCGGCGAAAACAGCCATTACGGCACACCTCGCAATGTGCGTGCGACGGGCCGTGTGCCGGGTGGTTCTTCCTCTGGCTCAGCAGCCGCTGTCGCCGCGGGTTTATGCGATTTTGCCTTGGGCAGTGATACCGGCGGCTCGGTGCGCGTGCCGGCGTCGTTCTGTGGACTGTATGGTCTGCGTCCCAGCCACGGCCGTGTTTCGCTGCGCCACGCGGTGGCGATGGCGCCGAGTTTTGATACGGGTGGCTGGTTCACGCGTAACGCAGCGTTGTGCGCGCAACTGGGGCACATTCTGCTTGAAGGCCAAGCCGTTGTGACGCCGGTCACGCGCGTGTTGATGGCGGAAGATGCTTTTGCCGAAGCCGACTTGGTGGCGCAACTCGCGTTGGGTGAATTCATCGCCAGCAAAATTGATTGCTGGCCGCTTATGTCGCCCGTCGAACTGGCACCGGGCGGTCTCGCCGCCTGGCGTGAATGTTTACGCATCGCCCAGGGGTTTGAAGTCTGGCAACAATTTGGTGCCTGGGTGACAGCCACCCAACCGCGCCTGGGGCCGGGCATCCGCGAACGCATGGAGATGGCCAGTCACATCGATGCAACCAGCGCCGCTGTGGCAGCCAAGCAGCGCGACGTTATCCGCGCCCATTGCGAATCATTATTGCCACCCGGCACGGTGATGCTGTTACCCAGCGCACCCTGTATTGCGCCGCTGTGCAATATTGATGCTCATGCCGCCGATCAGTTTCGTCGTCGCACCATGGCCTTAACCAGTGCTGCGAGTCTCAGCGGTCTGCCACAGCTGAGTATCCCGGCCGTGGTCGTTGAAAACTGCCCGCTCGGTCTATCGTTGTTGGGCTGGCGCGGTGGTGATCAAAGCCTGCTCGATTTTGCCTGCCGCTTGATGGCAGGTGGATAAG
>JAYUQF010000309.1:0-3943 GCA_043756885.1 Pseudomonadota bacterium | reverse complement strand
CCTTCATCGCGCAACAACAGCGCCTTCGCGCGCTTGCGTTGCAGCATGAGTCCTCGCATGCGTTCTGAACCGCTTGCCGCATACAGGTGAGCGATGGCTGCGCCGCGATCACCCATGCTTGACCCTGTCTAGCCCACCCTCCTACAGTCCAAGGCCCCGCTGGTCTGCGCTTGCGTATCCAACCTGTGCTGACCGAGCGGGCAACTTCACCACAACAAATACGCGGACCCGCCGCAGCACTCGTGACCCGCAGCGGACGTTCGGCAACTCAGCGCGAGGGGGCCTGTCGGTGCAATCCATGCAGCGCTTCGAAAGCGTTTTTGCGCGTTATGTGCTGGCTCACCGCCGGCTGGTCATCATCGCGAGCCTGGCGCTGGTGGCTCTTGCCGGCATCGGTATCAAGAACCTCTACCTTGATTCCAGCTACGAGGTGTTTTTTGCGGCCGACAACCCGCAGTTACAAGACTTTCAAGCCCTCGAACGGGTCTATTCCAAAGACGACAATATTCTGATCGCACTGGCACCGCGCGATGGGGACATGTTCAGCCGCGCTACCCTCGCGGCGATCGAGGATCTCACCCGCAGCGCCTGGCAGGTACCTTACTCACACCGCGTTGATTCGATCAGCAATTTCCAATTCAGTTCGGCCCGCGGCGACGACTTGCTGGTCGCCGACATGATCGAGGATGCCAACAAACTCAGCGACACCGAGCTGGCCCAGATCCGTCACCGCGTACTTGCCGAGCCGTCCCTGCTGCAGCGCCTGATCTCCCCCGACGGGCGCGTCACCGGTATCAACATCAAGATTCAGATCCCCCACGAACTCGCGACCCGCATGACCCCCGAAGTGGTGAACTACGTGCGTCGCATGGTCGCCGCGTGGAAAACCCGCCACCTTGGCATCGACACGTATATGACCGGCATCATTGTCATGGATAACGCGCTGTCCGAGGCGTCGCTGGCCGACATCAAAGGCCTGGTGCCAGTGAGCTTCGCGGTAATGGCCTTGACCTTGGGGCTTCTCATCGGCGGCTGGGCTGGCACTGGCGTGACCGTAGTCATCATCGGCCTGTCGACGCTGGCCGCGATGGGCTTGGCCGGGTATGCCGGTCTGCCTGTCACACCACCCACTTCGGTTGCGCCGATCATTATCCTGACCGTCGCCGTCGCCAACTGCGTGCATCTGTTGACAGGCTATCGCGAGGAACTCGCTCGCGGCCATGAACCGCTGAGCGCGATGGAAGCCAGCCTGCGCCACAATCTGTGGCCGGTACTGTTGTGCACGATCACCACTGCGATTGGGTTTCTGACCTTAAATTTTTCCGACATTCCGCCCTTCAATCATCTCGGTTCTATCGTGGCCGGCGGCGTGGTCGTAGCGCAAATATTAGCCATCACCTTTTTACCGGCGGTGATGACCTATTTACCGATCAAGGTGGGTGCCAAGGAAACTCGCCACAGCGCGCGTATGGGTCGACTCGCAGATTTTGTCGTCGACCACAGCCGTGCGCTGTTATGGGGCTCGATTTTGGTGACCGTGGCACTCATCGCCAACGTGCCTCGCAATGAGCTCAATGACGTGTTCGTCAAATATTTCGATCGCTCACTGACGTTCCGCACCGATACTGACTTCATCGTCGAACATCTGACGGGTTTGTACACCGTCCATTTTTCGCTGGCTGCTGCGAGTTCCGGCGGCATCGCTGAGCCGGACTTCCTGCGTCAGACCGAGGACTTTGCACAGTGGCTTGAGCAGCAGAGTGAGGTTATCCACGTCGATCGGATTACCCAGGTACTTGCGCGCTTGAACCGCAATATGCACGGCGATGACCCAGCTTTTTATCGCCTGCCTGAAGAGCGTGAGCTGGCGGCTCAATATCTCCTGCTCTACGAGATGTCGCTGCCCTACGGACTCGACCTTAACAATCAACTCAACGTCGACAAGTCAGCCACCAAGGTTTCGATGATTCTGCGTGTGCTCTCGAGCAATCAGCTGCTCGCCCTTGAACAGCGGGCTCTGGCGCGGCTTGCCAGCCATGCACCGGCGGTCAAGTCGTCGAGCGTGGCTGGTACTGCGCTTATGTTTTCGCACATCGGCGGTACCAATATCCGTTCCATGCTGTGGGGCACCGTACTCGGCATTGGCGTGATCGCCATCGTGCTCATGGTGGCACTGCGTTCAGTGCGCCTTGGTTTGCTGAGCCTGCTGCCGAATGTGCTGCCTGCGGGCATGGCGTTTGGGGTGTGGGGCATATTTGTCGGGGACGTCGGGCTATCACTGTCCTTGGTCACCAGTATGACCCTGGGTATCGTCATCGACGATACAATTCACTTTCTCGCCAATTACACGCGCAATCGCCGCGAGCATAAGATGACGGCGCGCGCCGCGATTCGCCTGGGGCTGACAACGGTCGGTCGCGCACATTTTATTACTGCCACGGTGTTGGTGCTCGGTTTTCTGACGCTTGGCACCTCAAGCTTTGCGCTTAATTCCGGTATGGGGCTCATGACCGCGCTTGTGGTTGTATTTGCACTACTGGCCGAGTTCCTGTTTCTACCGCCTCTGTTGATCCATTTTGAGGATGCCGACCACGATGCACCGTCTGTTGCTCCTAGTGCTGACAGTCCTGCTGCCGTTTGAAATCAGTGCCGATAGCGCCGAAGCGCGCGGCCTGGCTTTATTTACCGAAGCCGACCAACGTGATGCGGGTTGGGTAGACGCGCGCGCGCACCTCGAAATGATCCTGCGCAACCGCGAGGGCGAAGAGAGTACTCGCAGCCTGCGCATCGACACCCTCGAAGTCAGCGGCGATGGTGACCAGAGCCTGACGGTGTTTGACGCGCCACGTGACATTAAAGGCACGGCCTTGCTCAGTTACACCCACGCCCTGAAAGCCGATGAGCAATGGCTGTATCTGCCGGCGCTGAAACGGATTAAACGCATTGCTTCCGATAACAAGTCTGGTCCATTTGTCGGTAGCGAATTTGCCTATGAAGACATCACCTCCCAGGAAGTGGCGAAGTTCACCTACAAGTATCTGCGCGACGATACCCTCGCTGGACGCCAGGCCTTTGTGGTTGAGGCCTATCCGGCCTATGGGAACTCCGGTTACACGCGGCAGATCATCTGGTTGGATCAACAGATGTATCAGCCACTGCGTGTTGAGTACTTCGATCGCAAAAACGCGCCGCTCAAAGTCCTCGATTTCAGCGCGCACACACAATATCTTGATCGTTACTGGCGGCCAGGGCGGATGCTCATGCGCAATTTGCAGACCGGCAAAAGCACCGAACTGAAGTGGTCCAACTACCGCTTCAAAACCGGCCTGGAAACCAGCGACTTCGATCAGAACACTTTGAAACGCGCCCGTTGAACCGGCGCCATCACCCAATAATCTGGAGAAAATTCGTCATGACTTACAAACTTATGGGCGCAAATGTCTCACCTTTCGTCCGCAAAGTCCGCGTGATGCTCGCTGAAAAAGGCATTGCCTACGATTTTGAGCCGGTCAGTCCCTTCGCGCCGCCGGCCAACTGGCGCGAGATCAGCCCGCTGGGCAAAATTCCTGCGTTCCAGGACGGCACTAAAGTGATCAACGACTCGACGGTCATCTGCCACTACATCGAACGCAAAAATAAAGCCGTGCCCATGCTGCCGGGTGATGACGATGGATACATCAACGCCCTGTGGCTGGAGGAATATATCGACGGCGGCTTTGTCGCGGTCGCCGGTGGCAAAGTGTTCTTCCCGCTGGTAGTCGGCCCGATGGTCGCCAAAGCACCGGCCGATGCAGCCGCACGCGCCGCGGCCGCCAAGGTCGTCGCGGAAGAGCTGCCAACCTTCTGGGCCTATATGGAAGCCCAACTGGGCGGCAAGCAGTTTTTTGTCAATAACACGCTGACCTTGGCTGATATCGCCATTGCCTCAGCCCATGTCAATCTT
>JAYUQF010000308.1:0-1563 GCA_043756885.1 Pseudomonadota bacterium | reverse complement strand
GAGCGTGACTGGGAAGGTGCGGCGGAGCGTTTGTTGCGCGGTTTCGGCTTGGCACTACTGGTGCCAGAAGCGCACTACAAAGCGGTGGCCGAATGGGTTGATGGCGCGCATCTGCGTGGCCGCCTGGTGTACTTCCATGTGCGGCCACGCAAGGCCGCAGCACTACCCGACCTGCACCGTGATTCATTGGTGCGCAAGCTGGCTATCAAACCCGACTCCCCGTTTTACGATTGGTTGGAGCGCGAACTTGCCCATCGTTTTGATGTGGCCTGCTGCGACACTCAAGAGCAGTTTCGCCGCGAGAGCCGTGCCATAACCCGCGCCGGCCAGATCAAAGATCCCAGCGGTCGACACGAAAAGGACGACCGTCACCGTATCGACGACCGCAGTCGTTATGTGCTGGGCTGGAGCAACGACGCCAAGATCGCAGCACTTGAGGTCAAGCGCCGCCAGATCGAAGCGCGGCTGGGTGACATTGCCAACCAGCTCGCCAAGATCAATAAGGAGCGCGCGGCGCTGACCGCTCATCTCGATGCCCTGACTCGCCTGGACGAATTTACGGCCTTCGATGAAATGGATAGTGCCAGCGTCGCCACCGAGATTGCCTTACTCGTCGATGAACGCAGCCGGCTGGAAGCCGCATCGGACGTGCTCAAACAATTGAACGACACCCTGCGTGCCTTGCAGAAAACGCGCAAAGAAACCAGTGAGGCGCTGCAACTCGCGCGTGAAAAGCGCGCCAAAATAGAGCAGCGACGCGCTGACGCACAAGAGCTTAGCCGACAAACTGCGGCCCTGCTGCAAGATGCTGCTCTCGACCTTGCGCTGGCCACTCAACTCGAAACCATGCTCAGTGAGGCGCTGGGCGAACACCAACTGACGGTGGAGTCCTGCGACAACCGCGAGCAAGACCTACGCGCCTGGTTGCAAACGCGCATAGACGCAGAGGATCAAAAGCTCAAACGCCTGGCTGAAAAAATCATCAAAGCCATGGCTTCTTTTAAAGAAGCGTTCAAGCTTGAGACCGCTGAGATTGATGCCAGCCTGGAGGCGGTTTATGAGTATCAAAACCTGCTGACGCAGTTGCAACGCGACGACTTGCCACGTTTTGTGGCGCGTTTCAAAAAGCTGCTCAACGTCAATACCATTAACGAAATCGCCAACTTCAACGGCCAGTTGGCCCGTGAGCGCGAAACCATCAAAGAACGCATCGCGCATATCAACAAATCACTGGGCGAAATCGACTACAACCCCGGGCGTTACATCGTGCTGGAATCGCAGGTAAGTCCAGACGTCGAGATCCGCGACTTCCAACAGGAATTGCGCGCTTGCACTGAAGGGGCCGTGACGGGCTCGGACGATGCCCAGTATTCCGAGGCCAAGTTCCTGCAGGTCAAGGCCATTATCGACCGCTTCCGCGGCCGCGAAGGTTTGTCTGAACAGGATCGCCGTTGGACAACCAAGGTCACCGATGTGCGCAACTGGTTTCTGTTCGCCGCCAGCGAGCGTTGGCGCGCAGATAAAACCGAATACGAACATTATTCCGATTCCGGCGGCAAGTCG
>JAYUQF010000307.1:0-1563 GCA_043756885.1 Pseudomonadota bacterium | reverse complement strand
CCATTGTGGGAACCACCGGCCTGCTGTTGCTGTTGTTAGGTTGCGCAATAACGCTCGCGCCTTATTACCATGTCTTTGGCACCGACCAGGTGGGCAATGACGTGCTCTACCAGGCGATGAAGAGTATCCGTACCGGTTTACTGATCGGCACACTTACGACACTCGTCATGCTGCCTTTCGCCGTCACGCTAGGCCTTGCTGCCGGCTACTTTGGTGGTTGGATAGACGACGCCATTCAGTATTTTTACACCACGCTTTCATCCATTCCCGGCGTCTTGCTGGTGGCGGCGTCGGCGCTCATGCTTGAGGTATATATGGCCCGTCATGGCGACAGTTACGCCAGTCTTGCAGCCCGCGCGGATCTGCGTTTATTGGCTTTATGCATGATCCTGGGCGTGACTAACTGGACCGGTCTGTGTCGTTATCTGCGTGGCGAAGCGCTCAAACTGCGCGCGGTTGAGTTTGTCGAAGCGGCGCGCGCTTTTGGCGTGTCTGACACCAAGATCCTGCAGCGCCATATCCTGCCCAACATCATGCATATCGTGATGATCTCCATCGTGCTGGACTTCAGCGGTTTGGTGCTGGCGGAAGCAGTGCTGACTTATATCGACATAGGCGTCGATCCCAGCATGGAATCGTGGGGCAATATGATCAACGGCGCGCGTTTGGAATTGGCGCGCGAACCGGTAGTGTGGTGGTCGTTATCCGCCGCTTTTGTTTTGATGTTTGTACTGGTGCTGGCAGCGAATATTTTTGCCGACGCAGTGCGCGATGCCTTCGACCCACGCCTGCGGGGGGTGCAGTGATAAGCGTTTGCGCTGCCAACATTAAACCGGTGGGATCTGGTTTGCGCAATTTGCCGCGCGCAACTGCCGCTGTCGAATTTTCATCCTGATGGAAACTTGTTTGTTGGAAGTTGACGATTTGGCCATACAGTTTGGCGCGCCAGGCGCGCCGGTGCGGGCAGTTGACGGCCTCAGTTTCACGGTTGCAGCCGGCGAAACTGTTGTACTGGTAGGGGAGTCGGGCAGTGGCAAATCGATGGCGGCGCTGGCGATCATGCGTTTGCTGCCATCAGCTGCGCGTGTCACCAGCGGCGCGGTCCGCCTGGATGGCGAGGACCTGTTTAAACTGCCTGAGTACCGTATGTGCGATGTGCGCGGTGCTTCGATAGGCATGATCTTCCAGGAACCCCAGTCCGCGCTGAATCCGGTGATGAACATCGGCGCACAGATAAGCGAAACTCTCGTGCGTCATAGTGATCTCAGGGGCGCTGCTTTGCGCGCGCGCGTGGTTGAGATGCTGGAAGCTGTTGGGATTAACAATGCTGCCCAACGCACCGAGCAATTTCCCCACCAGTTTTCGGGTGGCATGAAACAACGTGTAATGATCGCGATGGCGTTAGCGGCTGATCCGCGCCTGTTGATTGCTGACGAACCCACCACCGCGCTGGACGTCACCATTCAGGCGCAGATTCTGGAACTGGTGCGCAGGATTCAGCGTGAGAACGGCATGTCGGTGCTGTGGATCACGCATGACCTGGGCGTGGTTGCCGAGATGTGC
>JAYUQF010000306.1:0-3950 GCA_043756885.1 Pseudomonadota bacterium | reverse complement strand
GCTATTGTTACCGCACAGGGCTCAGGCCAGATAGTCGTGGATGACTTCGCCATCTTCAAGCGTGAAGTCCGTGCGCAAATAATAGCCGCCGACGATTTTTTCAATCGGAATATCCGCGAACCGATCGGCTGGCGATAGCCCGAAGCGCAAGGTCGCCGGTCCTTTGTGAACCTCTCGGATCACAACATTGGTGAGGGTGGTGGAGGTCAGTTGGAAAACTTCCGGCGGCGCACGGTTGGACACCGACGGGATGAGCTTGCGACTGACGTATTCATAACTGCCAGCGAGCTCCTCAGGTGTGCCAAATTCCTTCAGTTGCACGGCGGCGTCAACCAACTGGATGCCACCACGTTCGACACTGCCACGCATGATGCCGTCGCTGGTTTCGAGCGCGACGCGCCCCATCTTTTTCGGGAAGCCCCAGATCTCGCGACCGCCGGCAGTGGCGATGTCATTGTCGAGTATCAGGTACAGCCCATAATTTACCGCGCGGCGTTCGAAGGTCGCGAGCGCGGACATGTTGATTTCGTGGTAATGGCCAAAACCGCTGACAAAAAATTCGCTGATGGCGACAAACATGGTGCCGTTTTTGTCGGCGGTCAGCGGTGCCGGCACCAGCTTGCGCAAAACTTTTGGATCGGTTTGAAAAATAATCAAGAGCTGGCGTGTATCGCGATACTCGTATGGCGGGCGGCCATAAAGCTCTGACAATTCCGGCATGCTGAACGCGTCTGGTGCGCTGGATTTTTTGGCCATGGTCTCCCCCTGTGGTTGTGCCCGCTGGTCACCGCGGGCGCCTCAGTATAGCCGCAGCCATCGGCGTTACATTTGGGCGACGGGCTCCTAGGTTAAGCCCAACCACATCTGCTGTTGGCGTCGCAGCTCACGCAGCTCATCGAGCAAGGGCATCAGCAATGCCACCGCTGCCCAGTTCAACTCGAGCTCGCGTTGCAGTTGCAGGGCACGTTGTGCCCGTGCCAGGCAGGCGCCGGAAAACAGCCAGGCGTGAGCGGCATCGCCGTGGGGCACCAGCACACCCTCGATCACCATTTCCGTCACCAGCGATTCGAGCAGGCCGCTGGCATGGCAGAAGTCACTCAAAGGGATGGCTCGCGCTTCATCGAGCAGCCAAATTTCCGCGTACAGTTGCTTGTGCATGACCTCAGGTCCTCAGCTCGGCACGGGGGTCGGTTGGCATCAGGCGTGCCATCTCCCTATAGAGCGCACGCTGCGCTTCGTCGTTCGCTTCGGGCACGACAATAGTCAATACGACGTACTGATCGCCAGGGGGTTGGCCGGGCAGGCCGCGACCAGCCAGACGCAATTTGCGGCCGGCCTGGGAGCCAGATGCTATGTTGAGCTCGACCTTACCACCGAGTGTAGGCACTACAACTTTGGCGCCCAGCGCCGCTTCCCAAGGCGTGATCGGGAGCTGCAGATACACATCATGGCCTTCGGCATGGAACCTGCGATCGGACTCGAATTCGACTTCGAGGAAGAGGTCGCCGGCCGGCCCGCCATTAAAACCGGGCCCGCCTTGACCTGCGAGGCGGATGCGCTGACCGGCAATGACGCCTTTGGGTAAGTTAACGTTGACGGTCTTCGGCGTTTGCCGCACCTCACCGCGCGCGTCGAGCTCAGGCACCGCGAAAGTCAGTGTGCGGGTTGCACCCTCGTAGGAGTCCTGTAGTGAAATCTGGATACGCAGACTGCGGTCCTGGCCGCGCATTTGAAAACCGTCAGGGCCTGCTTGTTGCCGTCCCTGCTGGCCGCGAAAAATCTGCGAGAAAAAATCACTGAAATCGGCCTCTTCCCCAAAGCGGGTATTTTGATCGTCGGCACGATGTGCGCCACTCGGCGGTGGCGTGAAATTGTCGCCGTGTTTCCAATTGGGACCGAAGCGGTCGTAAGCCTCACGCTTGTCGGTGTCTTTCAGGACTTCGTAGGCTTCCTGCACGTCTTTAAAGCGTGCTTCGCAATTGGGTTCTTTGCTGACATCAGGATGGTACTTGCGCGCCAACTTGCGATAGGCACGTTTGATATCGGCCTGCGCTGCATCGCGGCTTACACCTAAGGTTTCGTAATAGTCTTTGAACTGCATGGGCCCTGGATCGCTCGTGGTGGTCCCGGCTATCGCCGCGCGGGATGTTTACGCCTGCAGGTTTATATGGGGGGTGTTCGGCGCACTTCAACGGCACACGGGGGCGTAGTACTCAGCTGCGTTCGTAAGCAGTACGCTGGGCAAGGAAGGTCTGCACCTCGCAGGCCTTCAGTAGCAGGTTATGGTAGTTGCCGTCGCGATCTTTGATGTGGTCGCGCAGCAGCGCCTCGGGCTGGAAGCCCAGTTCCTGGCACAGCACCCGCGCACCTTACTGGTCTGGTAATCGCACAGCCCGTAGCTGTCTTCGGCCAGTAACGAGTAAATCACCCCGTCCCTCAATTCTTTTATCCAGCTAGCTATGCCACTTTGACTGGCGATGTCGCGTCGCATGAATAAAGTGTCGTGCGACGGCAGCGCGCGAGCAAAGACCATCGAAGCGTCGCCATCGTCCGGCGACATTGCCCGTATACGATATTCTTCACCGCCGAGCTGGGTGCTGACGGGATAGTGGGCGAGTGCCTTGGTGCCAGCTGCGCAACTCATCGCCTTGCCTTGCCTGTAATACTTGGTGTACTCAAACCTTGCGCAGGTTCGTTCTGAGCGGTAAGCGATGCGCCTGAGCCGGCCATGCATCTCCTGCAACATTGATTTGCTGCAACGCAAGAAATCCAGGTTGTTTGACAGCTAGATGCAAGTTGCATATAGATGCCCGATGTCAAAAATGACGCCCGTGCAACGCTTCGCATTGCCCAGCCCGGCCGCGATGGACAAAGTCGAGTTTTGCCGGCGTAGAGCTATGCCGATGAGTGCCGGGACGCGCACTTGCCCGTTGACCCACCAGCGCCATCCATGCCATCGCAACTGAACAAAACGGCTAGTCAGGCCGCTTTGGCGGGCCAGCTGCGCCTAAACGGGGTGACCGCTTGAATACCCTTCTACTGGTTTTGCTGGTGCTGCTGGTAACGCTCGGGCTGCTCTATTTCGCCGCGCCGGGGGTCCTGTTCCAAGGGGCAACAGCCTTGGGTCGGCGCAGTGCCAACCTCAAACTTGCGCAGGTTGATATCGATGGTCACCGCGTCCCCTATCTGCATGGCGGGGAGGGTGAACCCTTGCTGCTGTTGCACGGCTTCGGTGCCAATAAAGATCACTGGACGATGATCGCGCGTCTGCTGACACCGCATTTCCGCGTCATCGCGCCGGATTTGCCGGGCTTCGGGGATTCCAGCCGCCACGATACGGCGTGTTACGGCCTGGACGAGCAGCTCGCGCGTATCGCGCTGTTCGCCGACGCCCTGGGTCTGAGCCAGTTCCACCTCGGTGGCAATTCGATGGGCGGCTATCTGGCGAGCGCCTTTGCACTGCGCTGCCCGGAGCGCGTTATGAGTCTGTGGTTATTGGCACCAGCAGGCATAACCAATGCTGAAAAAAGTGAGACCTTGACGCTCCTGGAAGCGGGTGAAAACCCTCTAGTGGCAACCAATATGGCGGCTTTCGACCGCCTTGCGGCGCTGTGTTTCTGCAAACAACCTTATATGCCGGCTCAGTTCAAACGGCCCTTACTGGCCAAAGCCGTGGCCGAAGCGCCCTTTAATTTGAAGATCTTCGCCGAAATGTTCAGCGAGCCAGTGGCGCTGGAAACTGCTTTTGTAGGTTTTGCTGTGCGTAGCCTGGTCGTGTGGGGCGACGACGATCGGGTTTTGCATCCTTCAGCCATGGGGATCCTGCGCCCTTTGCTCACTAACGCCGAATTCATTCTCATGCGCGACATGGGCCACGTGCCGATGATTGAGCGACCGGCTGAAACTGCGATGGATTTTCTGCGTTTCCACGGCCGCATGGTTTGAGCTCG
>JAYUQF010000305.1:0-1564 GCA_043756885.1 Pseudomonadota bacterium | reverse complement strand
GCGCCGCCGAGTGCCACGGCATGCTGTGCGGGATGTTAAGTGGCCCCCGACCTTTTGAGCCGACGCTGTGGCTCGACCATGTCAGTGGTGGTGAGCGTAGGATCTTCGATAAAGGTGAATCCCATGCCGCGCTTGCGGCGCTCATGGACACCACCATCACCGCGCTGGCGGACGATGACTACGACTTCACGCTGGTGCTGCCCGCCGACGAGGCTCCGCTCGCCACGCGTGCGGCAGATTTCGCGGCATGGTGCCGAGGTTTTCTCTCTGGCCTGGGCTTGTCGGGGATTGCCGATCTTGAGTCGCTGGGCGAAGATGCGCGGGACTTTCTCGCTGACTTGTCGCGCTTTGCCACTCTGGGGCTGGACAGCGATGGCGACGAAGACGACGAACGTGCATTGGTCGAACTGACCGAGTTCACACGTATCGGTGTGATGCTGGTTCGCGCTGAGCTCAATCACGGCGGCAGCGAGGACGAGCCTGCCACCTGGCATTGAGGCGCGGCCTGCGCGGAGTGCCACCACTCAAACCGAACTGGCTGAGGTCGCATGGAGAAGAGAGAATTCGCCCGTCGTCGTAAACGCCTGATGGATATCGCAGGCCATGGCGGCATCGTGATCCAGCCCAATGCGCCCGAGCGCATCCGCAACCGCGACGTTTATTATCCTTACCGACCCGATAGCGATTTTTACTACCTGACCGGTTTTCCAGAACCGGAAGCGATACTGGTATTGGTACCTGATCGCCCACAGGGCGAGTTCATTTTGTTCTGTCGTGAGCGCGACGATGAAGCTGAAACCTGGCACGGCCGGCGCGCTGGTCTGGAAGGAGCCTGTGAGCTGTACGGTGCGGACGACGCTTTTCCAATTACCGACCTTGACGACATCCTGCCGGGTCTGATCGAGAACAAAGAACGTATCTTCTTCACCATGGGTCGCTACGCGGACTTCGACCAGCGCCTCGTGAGCTGGTTGAACCGCGTAACGAGCAAGGGCCGCGCCGGCATCCACGCGCCAGATCAGTTTGTATCGCTGGGTCATGTGGTGCACGAGATGCGGCTGTTCAAGAGCAGTCAGGAACTCAAAGCCATGCGTAAAGCGGCCAGCATCGCCGCTGCCGCCCATCGTCGTGCGATGGTCATGTGCAAGCCGGGCCTGCGTGAATACCAGATCGAAGCCGAGTTGCTGCATAGCTTTATGCAGGCCGGTGCGCGCTCGCCGGCCTATCCATCCATCGTCGGCGGCGGCGCCAATTCCTGCATTTTGCACTACACCGAAAACAACGAGGTGCTGAAAGACGGTGACTTGGTCTTGATCGACGCAGGCGCCGAGTACGACTGTTATGCGAGCGACATCACGCGCACTTTCCCGGTCAGTGGTCAATACTCCCAGGAACAGCGCTTATGTTACGAAATTGTGTTGGAGGCCCAGCTCGCCGCGATCGCTGAAGTGCGACCAGGCAATACCTGGAACGAGCCCCATGAAGCCGCCATCGAAGTGATTACTCGCGGCTTGATTGACCTCGGCATCCTGAAGGGCCGCATGCGCAAGCTGATCGACGAAGA
>JAYUQF010000304.1:0-3952 GCA_043756885.1 Pseudomonadota bacterium | reverse complement strand
TGCCGATCATGAAAGTCGATACCGATGTTGTGATCAGTAGCGCTGACATATTTGTGAAGCGATGGAAGTTGAAAAAGGTGTAGCCGTAGTAGAGCATGCCGAGCGCAAAAAGCAGGGTGCTGACCGGCAGAAACAGCCGCATCGGCGAGAACAGCGCGCCAACTTTTAAGATAATCATGAAAAAACGCAGGCCGTCTTCGAGCAAACGGATATGGCTGCGTCCACCCCGGCGCTTGGCGCTGATCGGCACATAAGCGATAGGTAAGCCGGAGCGAAAAAACGCCATGGTACTGGTCGTTGGATAAGAAAAGCCGTTGGGCAGCAGATAAAGAAAACGCATGAAATGACGACGTCGTGCGGCGCGAAAGCCCGATGTGAGGTCCAGCACTTTCTGGCCGGCCATATAGCTGGCCAGACGGTTATACAGATAGTTCGCCGCGCGTCGATGCCAGGAAGCGTGGCTTCCCCAGGTGCGCGCGCCGACGGCCATTTCATAACCCTCGTCGAGTTTGTCGAGCAGGCTCTGGATGACGGTCGGATCGTGCTGACCGTCAGCATCCATGAACATCAGGATATCGTGCTTGGCGTTGCGTGCGCCGGTTTTGATTGCTGCGCCATTGCCCATCGAGTAGGGGTGCGAGATGCAACGCACGCCGGCGCTCGCGCACAGCGCGACGGTATGATCGCTACTGCCATCATCGACGACGATGATTTCGGCTTGTGGCTGCGCAGCCCGAAGTGCCGGCAACAGATGCTCAAGATTCAACGCTTCGTTCCTGGCGGGCAGGATGATGCTGACCGTGGCCATTGACCTTAAGTCGCCGCTTAGTGTGCTTCGGCTGCGCGGCCGCCTTCGCGGCTGGCCAGTGCGCCCAACAGCTGGCGAAAAACTTTGGCGTTGCCGGCCACAACATCGCCGCGTTCCATATGCTGCTCGCCGCCATCCGGGTCGCCCACCAAGCCACCGGCCTCCACCACCAGTAAGGCGCCAGCGGCGATGTCCCATGGCTGCAGACCAAACTCCCAGAAGCCATCCAGACGCCCGCAGGCAACATGAGCCAGATCCAGCGCCGCAGCGCCGGCACGGCGCACGTCGGCACAGCGTTCCAGGACCGTGGTGAAGGACGCCATAAAAGGTTTGATATGGGCTTTGCGTCGCACCGGGAAGCCCGTTGCGAGCAGGGCGTCCTCCAGGTGTTGCACTTTGCTGACGCGCAGACGATGGCCGTTTAATTGTGCTCCGACGCCGCGCGAGGCGGTGAATAATTCGTCGCGCACCGGGTCGTAGACCACCGCTTGTTCGATGCGGCCGCGCACCGACAGCGCGATCGAGACCGCAAAATGCTGATAACCGTGCATGAAGTTGAGCGTGCCATCGAGCGGGTCGACTATCCACACATAATCGGAATCACGGCCCAGCGTGCCCGATTCCTCGGCGATTATCTGGTGATCGGGATAGGCGGTATAAAGCGTGTCGACGATGGCTGCCTCGGCATCTTTGTCGATCTGGGTGACGTAGTCCTGGTGCCCTTTACGCGTGATCTGCACTTCGTACAGACGCTGCTGGCCACGTACGATGATGGTGCCGGCGCGGCGCGCTGCGCGAATGGCAATATTGAGCATGGGATGCATAACGCGACCCGGCGATTAGAATGCCAAGGATTCTAACCGATAGTCGGTGGCAGACCGTGGCCAACAGCGAGACAGAACCAGCGAACAGCGCCAGTGCGCTCGAAACACGCGTACGGGTGGTGCTGGTGGGCACCTCCCATCCGGGCAACATCGGTGCCACGGCACGGGCCATGAAGGCGATGGGCCTGTCGCAACTGCATCTGGTGGCGCCTGAGCGTTATCCCCACGCCGAAGCCACGGCGCTGGCGGTCGGTGCGGACGATTTGCTGAGCGGCGCGCAGGTGCATACCTGCCTGGCGCAGGCCTTGGTTGGTGTTGATCTGGTTTATGCCACCAGCGCCCGCGATCGGCGTATTGATTGGCCGACCCTGAATCCGCGCATGGCGGCGGCGGAAATTGTCGCCAACGCCGAGCAGCGGGTGGCGGTGGTATTCGGACCCGAGCGCAGTGGTCTGAGCAATGCTGATCTTGATCTCTGCCAGCGCCTGATCGAGATCCCGACGGTGGCGAGTTTCAGCTCGCTCAATCTCGCTCAGGCGGTGCAGGTGGTGACGTACGAAATGTATGTCGCGGCGCCGAATGAGCGTGCGCCCGTAAGTCGTCACCGGGTCTTGAGCGATAAAACGGCAAGTGCTGAGGACGTTGCTGATCTGCAGCGTCATTGTTTGCGCGTGATGACGGCAGTCGGCTTTATGAAGCCAGAAAAGCCCAAGTTACTCGACAGGCGTCTGCGTCGGTTACTCAGTCGCGCCGCCCTGGTCGACAGCGAAGTGCAGATCCTGCGGGGTTTTCTGACCGCGGTGGAAGGGCATTTAAAGTGAGCAGGAGCGCCAACGACGCTAGACCAGCGCGCCTGCGTAGCTGACACCCTCGCCACCGCTCACCACGTCGCCAATTCGATACACCTGCTCGCCGGCGGCGCTCAGTACCGAACTGACGGCGTCGACATTTTCAGGCGCGAGCACCACCACCATTCCGATGCCGCAGTTGAAGGTTTTCAACATCTCGCTCGGCGCCAATTGGCCCTCATCGCGCAGCCAGGCAAACAGCGCCGGCAGGCGCCAGCCGGTGAGATCAATGCGGACCGACAAGCCCGCCGGGATCACCCGCGGAATGTTTTCCGTCAGGCCACCGCCGGTGATATGGGCGAGCGCGTGGATGTCATGGGTGCGCAGTGCTTGCAGCAGCGGTTTGACGTAGATGCGCGTAGGTTTAAGCAGGGCGTCGGCCAGGGTGCCGCTGCCAAAGGGCGCAGCCAGTGCGTGATTGCCACGTGCCAGGATGGCGCGCACCAGGGAATAACCATTGGAATGCACGCCGCTTGAAGCCAGCCCCAGCAGCACATCACCGGCCCGCACTTTGTTACCGTCAATCAGGCGTTCGCGCTCGACGGCACCAACACAGAAGCCGGCCAAGTCGTAGTGTTTGACGGCATACATGCCGGGCATTTCGGCGGTCTCGCCGCCCAGCAGCGCACAGCCGGCTTGCTGGCAGCCCCGCGCGACACCGTTCACCACTGCTGCAGCGGTCTCCACCGACAACGCGCCGGTCGCGAAATAATCAAGGAACAATAGTGGCTCGGCGCCTTGCACCACGACGTCGTTAACACACATCGCGACCAGATCGATGCCGATGTCATCATGCCGGCCGCTTTCGATGGCGAGCAACAGCTTGGTACCAACACCGTCGGTGCCCGCCACCAGAATCGGATCGCGATAACCCGTGGCGCGCAAATCGAATAAACCACCAAAGCCGCCCAGGCCGCCGATCACACCACTACGGCGTGTGGCGCGCGCGCCGGGCGCGATGCGTCTGACCAGTTCTTCGCCCGCCTCAATGTCGACGCCGGCGGCGCGATAGGACAGGCCCGTTGTTTCGCTGTTGCTGTCGTGGGTGCTCATGGGCGCATGGTAACAGGCGGTACAAGCGCCCGGAAATCACGCACGCTCACAGCGATTTTACTGTGCCTGTTACCATAGCGCGCCGCATCGATGCGGCCCGGCAGCAGCGAGAAAAGCATGACGCTAGAGAATTCGAAAAAAATGATCTGCAGGGTCGCGACCGTGCTGCTGTTGGTGCTCGCGGGACCACTTGCGGCGCGCGATGTGAGCGGCCTCACCACTGCGACGGTGCCGATCAAAGACCGCAGTCCCGGCGAACGGGCGCGGGCCAGCGCCGTGGCCTTATCCCAGGTCCTCATCAAATTGACCGGTAACCGCCGCGCGCCCGGTGATGCGCGCGCGCAAGCGCTGCTGGCGCGCGCCTCGAGCCTGCTGCTGCAATACGCTTACGCCGCTGCGCCCGCAGGTGGTCTCGTGCT
>JAYUQF010000303.1:0-3957 GCA_043756885.1 Pseudomonadota bacterium | reverse complement strand
GCAAACGCGCGTTTCGCTTGCGCTGGATGCGGTCAAAGTGGAGCTGGCCCTGGCGCAGATCCTGCGCGGTCACAACTACATCCTGCAGCGCGCGTCCGGTGTCGAGCATCTGTACCTGCTCGACCGCGGACAGGGTATGGGGCGCTTATCGGAGCGGGCGCCTTACAATCAAGTCGCAGCAGCAATCGATCTGCCGGTGCCGGGCGGCGCCGCGCACGCGGAGGTTTTACCTCCCGCAAGCACGGACGGTCCATTGGTACGTGAAGCCGCGCTGCGCGCACTCGCCCATGCAGGTCCGGCCCTCGACCCGGCCTTGGTGCTACCTGCACTGTCCGACGCAGCGCCCGCGGTGCGCGAACTGGCGATCGATATCCTGGCGACGCTGACCGCACCCCGTGCGCTGCACCTTCTACGTCAGGCCGCTGGCGACGACGATACATTTGTACGCGAAGCGGCACTCGAGGCCCTGGCCGAGCGCGCGGCAAAGCGCGAGAACTGATTCGAGTCGAAAAGCGGTGCCAGGTTCATCTGGTCACCCGGGACTTTAACTAACCGCCTGTCGGCCCAGGAATTCGTTCATCAAACTGGCCACAAAAACCGGGGCCTCCTGCTGCGGATAGTGGCCCGCGTTGCGACAGACCACGAGTTCGGCGCGTGGATACCATTGCAGGAAGGTCGCGCGCGCGCTGACTTCGGTGAACGGTTCCATGTCGTACTCGCCAACGATGACCAGCATGGGCGTGTTGTTGCCGCGGATCTCGTCGAGGAAGCCTTGTTCGGTGCAGTTCTTCAGATAAGCATGATTTGCCTCGCGGTTGCGCGATGCGCGCTGCTGCCGGATCTTAAAACGTTCCCAACCGGGCCCGAGGCGATTACCGGTGAGTGCGGCAAACGCCTGCCCGAGCAGTACATCGCTGTCGATTGAACCGGTGATGAGCTTGAAGCCCTCCGGCGAGAAGCTCAGTCCCGAGGCTGCAACGGGGGTATTTAAGATGGCTGATTTCACGCGGCCTTGGCCGTCCAGCACAACACGCTGGGCAAGCATGCCACTCATCGAGTGGCCAACCAGATGAAAACGCGCCCAACCGAGATTATCGGCCAGGTGCAGCACATCGGCGGCGGCCTCGCGCGGCGTGAAGTCACCGGCGAAGTTGCGCGACTCGCCATAACCACGGATCTCGACAAATGCGTAGGTGAAGCGATCAACATCGAAAAACGGGCGAGCAAATGCCCAGGTCTCGCGACAGCCGAAGAAGTCATGCATGACGATGACCCCTTCGTCGCCGCGGCCGTATAATTCGTGGCCTAAAATCATTGCGTACGGTGTCCTTGCTCAACAGATGTGACCGCCTGATGGCGGTTGCTGTGCATTTAACCGTCATTTTTACCTGAACAAAAGGATCCGCCGGCATGCCAGTTCCAAACGAAGTCACGCTCGAGTTTCTGGCGCGCTTCACGCAGGCCTGGAACGATCACGATCTCGATACGCTAATGGCGCACATGGATGACAACTGTGAGTTCATGGCCTCGGTTGGCACCAGCGTCGAAGGTACCTATTGGGTGGGACGGGAGGAAGTGCGTAAGGGTTTCGCCAGTCTGTGGGAAAACTACCCGGATGCTCATTTCGAAGCGGTCGGCGAGGATTTCATCCTCGGCGACCGCGGCTGCTGCGAGTGGATATTCAGCGGCACACGCCAGCGCGACGGTGTGCGGGTTGTGTGCCGTGGCTGCGATGTATACACCTTCCGCAATGGCAAAATCGCGGTCAAGAATTCGATGCGCAAGCAGTTGCCCTGACGTGCCCAGGTGACTTTATATCACGCACTGCTCGCCTGACCGCAAACCTCTTGGCGCTCGTCGTGTATATCGCACTCAGCGGCTGTGATTTGCAAAAATCTACGCGCTGCGCGCTGACAAACATCGACGCTGATTTGTTGGCCAGCGATGCGCAGACCCTGGGGTGGGCGGCAGAATGCGCCCTCGCACAGTCACCGCAGTCGCGCGCGCCACGTGCCCAAGCTGCTTGGCCATCTGGGCGACACGCGTGCTTACCGCGTTGTGCAGTCGGGTGGTGGTTTGATTGGCTTTGGTGCAGCCGGGCCGCGCGAGTTGTCGGTTGGCCAGATGGCGATGCGCGCAGTGGAAGTGGTGACTGGGGGCTGGAGGGCACGGGCGCGCCACCACAGCAAGGCACACGTTTCTGGGTTGCAATTTCCGATCAGCCTGGCAACTGCTGGGATCACTAAGCGGCGCCGCGCGCGCCGTGCAGCAAGGCAAAGCAACGATTCAATCCATTTAATATTTAGGCTGACGCGGCCGATGAAGTCTGTGCTTGCTGGGCAAACCGTCCGCTAGCTACGACGACCAAGGACGCCGCCCATGACCACTCTGCGCATCCGTAAACTTCTGACATTTATCGACCCGGTGTCCGGCGCAAGCGCACAAGGCCCACACCGCGCCGTCGCGCTGGCCGTTATCAACAATCCATGCAGTACGAGACACCGTGGCGATCTGGCTGTGCTGAGTGCCATGGGCGAAGAACTGGCAGGTTTGCTTGGTCTACGCGCAGTTGCCCTGCTCGGCATCGCTGCCGCGCAAGTGGCGAGTTACGGTAAGGCCGCTATCGTTGGCTTGGATGGCGATCTGGAACACGCCACCGCCCTGCTGCATCCCCATCTGCGCGGGCCCAGCCGCGCCCACCGCGCGGCAAATTCTGCCCTGGTGCCATCGGCACGCAAGTTGGGCGACACCGGCACACACATCGACGTGCCCTTGGGGCGCAAACAGGTGAATGCCTACGCGCAACACTTCGACGTCGTGAGTGTTCACATAAACGACGCGCCGCATCCCCACGAGATAGTGATTGCGGTCGCGGTCAGTTATCAGGCCGTGGCACCACCGCGTGCAGCAGGCCTGAATGTGGTGAGTTTTTACGGCACCGCGCGGCGTTTATCGCCTGCGCGCATTTCATCGCGCCGTTAGAGCGCTGCAAAGCCTCCGATCTAACCCGTCCGCAGCAACCGCTCAGTTCACCCGCCGCGCGCGCGCCGCCAGCCATTCGCGTCCAGCGACGATTACGGTCGGCAGGCCGGGAATAATGATCAGCGCCACAATGACGAGGGTCAGATTGTTTTTGATCCAGGCGATATTGCCGAACCAATAGCCGGCCAGACACAGCGAGACCACCCACAACAGCCCACCGGCAATATTAAAAAACTGAAAACGCGCATGGGTCATGGCCGCCACACCGGCCACAAACGGTGAGAAGGTCCGCATGAACGGCAGAAAGCGCGTCACGATGATGGTGATGGCACCATGCTTTTCGTAGAAAGCATGGGTTTTATCAAAAGCAGCACGATTAAAAAAACGCGAGTCCGGCCACTGAAATACCTTCGGCCCCAGTCTGCGGCCTATCCAGTAATTACTGGTATTGCCGAGGATAGCGGCCAGCATTAGCAGGCCTATCAGGGTCGCCAGACTGAACTGCCCGCGGGCAGCAAATGCACCCGCAACAAACAGCAAGGAATCACCCGGAAGGAAGGGCATCACGACTAAACCGGTTTCGATAAAAATAATCGCAAACAAAATGCCATAGGTCCACGCGCCGTAAGCTTCAATCAGCTCGGCAATGTGGTGATCGAGGTGAAGGATAAAATCAACGAGGGTCAGCAGGATGTCCATGGGCGTTCCTTAGGCAGGCGCGCATGATAACCGACGGGCTGGGCGGCGCGAGGCACAGCGCGCGTTGATCGCCGTAATCACTGCAAACCCGTTTCGGTCGGGCATGCTCATCGGAACATGATGCCCGCTGCGGGCGGTCGCCGTGGGGATGGAATCTTGCGCGCCAGTACTGCACTCTTCGTCGCCATAAACAATCCACGGGGGCGCGCGCATGATCGCTATTTGCGACGGCAAGATTGCATTGGTGACGGGTGCGGCAGCTGGCATCGGGCGCGC
>JAYUQF010000302.1:0-11244 GCA_043756885.1 Pseudomonadota bacterium | reverse complement strand
GGTCGAATAGTGATGCCCGGCACGCTTAGATCGATCAACACAAAACTGATACCCGCCTGGGGCTTGGCAGTTGGATCGGTGCGCACCAGGCAGAACATATGGGTGGCATCCTGGGCCAGGGTGGTCCAGATCTTCTGGCCGGTGATGACGTATTCATCGCCCTCACGCTCAGCGCGAGTGCGTAGTGAGGCCAGATCACTGCCAGCGTTCGGCTCGGAATACCCCTGGCACCAGATGTGCTCACCACTGAGCGCGCGCGGCAGGTAATAGGCCTGTTGCTCCGGGCTGCCATAACGCATCAGCACCGGGCCGACCATGATGATGCCCTGGTCGGGTGTGCGCGCCACACCCCAGCGTTCTTTCTCTTCGGTGAAGATCATGAGTTTGTCGGCGTCCAAACCCATTCCACCGTGCGCCAGCGGCCAGCCAGGCGCCGCCCAACCACGGGCGTAGAGCAGCCCATACCAATCGCGACATGCAGACCAGCGCAAGCGTGCAGGTGGATGGCGCAAGTGGTCGGGGTAGTTAGCCTGCAACCAGCCGCGTGTTATGGCGCGGAACTCTTCGTCAGGCAATTTATTCCAATCACCCTCGGGGGCCTGCGTGTTGATATCCACCTGCGGCGCGGGATCAACTTCTTGCGCTGCCGACAGCGCCCGCAAGGCCGTCAAACGTGCACGATGATCGGCGGCGTTGCCATATCGCGCGACAATCACCAGCGCACGGTTGAGATAAAGTCCGACATCACAATCATCGGTAAAGCCGATTGCACCGTGCAGCTGCACCGCTTCGCGTGCGGCCAGCAGCGCGGCATGACAGGCGCGGTAACGGGCGCGGCTGGCGGCCCGCGCCGCGACGACACCACCCTGCTCAATCAAGCTCGCGCTTTCCGCCACCACGGCGTCTGCCAGACGTAACTGCAGATACAAATCAACCATGCGATGTTGAATGACTTGAAAACTGCCGATGGCCTGACCAAATTGATGGCGCATGGCGAGATAGTCGCTGGTGAGCTTAAACAGGCTATGGCCAAGACCAAGCAGATAGGCGCTGGAGGCGAGCTCAACCTGCTGACGCGCAAACAGCGCCCCATCGTTTGCCACTTCGCCACTCGCGACTAAACGCGATGCACATTCGCGCAGCACCAGACGACCATCACGACTGCCATCGGCCAGGGGCAGATCTTCAATCTGCAAACCCAGCGCACCGCGCGCGACGTGAAACCAGGCCGGCTTATTGCCAAGCATGGCCGGCAGCAGCCAGCCATCAACGTCACTGCCGAGCGGCAAGTTATCAAGGGTGCCACTCAAGCCGTGGATATGGCCGTGCACACCCACGTCCAGGGATGTGAACAAGGTCTCGTGATCGGCACCGAGTGCGACCACCAACACCTGCGTACCCGACATTACTGCTGGCAGCAGCACGTCGTCCGGGGCCGCCTCACTCAGCAGGACAGCCGCGGTGATCGCCGTTTCGAGCAGGGGCTCGGGCGCCGCAACACTGCCCAGCTGACGACATAGCGCCGCGCCCGCACTCAAAGATGCACCCAAACCTGCGCAATATTCCGGCACCCATAATCCAGCCCAACCGAGATCGGCCATCTCCCGCCAGCGCGCCCGGTCAAAAGCCGGTGCCGCACCGCGCAGGGCGCGCAGTCGCGAACGTGGCAGGGCACGGCTGCAAAAGTCAGCGGCGCTGTCGCTTATCAGGGTGTCGAGGTCTTGGGTGGTATCAATACCCTGGTCAATAACTTGGCTCACGTCAGAAAAACTCCATCGGATGACAAACGATCGCACTACAACCCATACGTATGCCGTGCCTGTGCGGATACTACAAAAATTGCACAACCATAGCGGCTACTGCACAGGCCATCGGCACCAGCAATGCGGATGGCCAGTGCGGCGGCGGCGCGAGTCCGTCCGGCCAATAGCTGCGCTGGTCAAAGAATACCGCGAGACTTACAACCACGCCGCCCACCGCGACGGTGATAGCGCTCAGGGGCGCGTAAAGTGCAACGCACTGCGGCTCGATTTGACCACCGGCGCGCCAGCCGGGATCACCTTCATCACATTCCCAATTGTTCTGCCGGCGCGTATCGTGAACATTCAGAAACACAAAAGCCCAAACCTATGCAGCCCTCCTCCCGTGAACGTCTTGTTACCCGCATCGTTGCAGGTCAGGCCACCTCCGATGGCGCTGGCGTAAAGCTGTTCCGGGTGATCGGCGGCCAGACCTTGCCCGATCTCGATCCGTTTCTGCTGCTCGATGAATTTGTTTCCGATGATCCAGACGACTACATCGGCGGTTTTCCCGAACACCCCCATCGTGGTTTTGAGACCGTTACCTACATGCTGGCTGGGCGCATGCGCCACGGCGACAACCAGGGCAATAGCGGCTTGTTGCAGGCCGGCAGTGTGCAGTGGATGACGGCCGGTCGCGGCATCCTCCATTCGGAAATGCCCGAACAGGAAAACGGTCTTATGTGGGGCTTCCAGCTATGGGTCAATCTGCCCGCGCGCGCAAAAATGATGGCGCCCCGTTACCAGGACATTCCACCTGCCAAGATCCCGGCGCTGACCACGCCCGACGGCAACCACATGCGGGTGATCGCAGGCGACTTCCATGGCGCCAGTGGCCCGGTGCAAGGTATCGAAGCCGAGCCGATTTACATTGATCTTGAGCTCGCTGCGCACAGCCGCGAATCCATCACCTTGCCACATCACCATAATGCTTTTGTTTACTGTTACCAAGGTGCGGTGAGCGTCAGTGCAAGCGATCCGACCTATGTTGCCCATCGTCATCTGGCTGTGTTGTCGCCAGGCGATCATGTGACCTTGCTGGCAGGCGCCGCCGGCGCGCGGATGATCGTGGTAGCGGGTCGGCCCTTCGAAGAACCGGTGGCACGTTATGGGCCGTTTGTGATGAACACCCGCGAAGAGTTGATGCAGGCAGTTGACGACTTGCGTAACGGCCGCTTCTGACGCTCAAGCGCAGCGTGCATCACACCCGATACAGCAGGCGATAAGCGGCGTGGGTGCCTGGTGGTGCCACGGCCAGCATCTCAAAGCCTGCGTGATCATCACCCTGGACCGCATCGTGCACCGCTGCGGTCACCAGGATTTCGCCGGCCACAGCGGTGTCCTCACCCAGCTTTGCCGCTGCGTTGACCTCGGCACCAAATACATCGGCATCACCGATGCGCAGCACGTCCCCGTAACCGACGCCCACACCTAACAACACCTGTTCGACCGGCGGCCGCGCCGAGTTGTAAGCTGACAAACAACGCTGCATGTCGATGGCGGCGTGCACCGCGTCGCGCGGATCGCGAAAAATCACCAGCATGCTGTCGCCTTCGGTCTTGAGCAGGATGCCTGCACCACGCTCCAGCGCCGGCACCAGCAAGCGGTGGGATATGTGAATAGTTTGCAGGAACTGCACGATGCCAAACTCAGCGACATTACGCGAAAAACCGATGAGATCAGTGAACATGACCGCCCAGCGTTCGCCGAACAGTTTCCAGATGCGCGCGTCGATAGCCTCGGTGTCGGCACCCGGCTCAAGGCGCGCCTCGATCAGCCGCTCCAGACGATCCTGAGAAGCGCGGGATTCGATGCTGTCAAAAAGTGGCATAGGTGCCTGCTTGTCATTGAGCGCAATGGTCGCCGGCGATTCTAACCGGCCACATGAGAATTGACGCGTAGGGGCGTGATCGAGAGGATTTCTATCTCGCGGGCACCGTCTGGTCGTTGCCAGGTGACCAGAGCGCCGATGGCTTGCCCACGCAATGCCATCGCCAGTGGTGAGACCCAGCTCACCAAGCCGCGACCGACATCGGCTTCGTCCTCGCCCACGATGCCGTAATGTGACACCACGCCATCTGCATCCATCACTTGCACTGCGCTGCCGATCCCCACCTGTTCGTGCACCACGCCCCGCTCAATGACGATGGCACTGGCATAACGTGCATTGAAGTAGCGCAGGTCGCGCTCGATTTCTTTGCGCGTCTGTTTGGCGGCCAGCGTCTCATCACCAGCCAGTGCCATGCGCGCGCTTTCAAGTTGGCGCACTTGCTCATGTAACAAGGCCAAGCCGCGCGAGGTGACGTAATTCGGTTCACCGCTTACCTGCCGCTCTGGCAAGCCGTCGTCGACGGCATCACCATCGGCTTCTTTGACAAAAGCACGACTCATGGCTGCTCTCCTTGCCGCGTAGCGGCAGCGCCGTGGCCTGTTCAGGCCGATGGATCGGGATAACTAATGGCGACGATGAGCAACGGTTGCGCCCCGCTGGCGCCGCCTGCGATGTTCACCTCGTCATCGATGCTGCGACCGAGCAAGGCACGCGCCACCGGTGCATCGATGCTGATCTCACCGCGCCCTGCGTCCGCCTCGTCACCGCCCACAATCCGCAGTCGCCGCAGCGCGCCTTGTGCATCTTCCAGTTCGACCAAGGCGCCAAAAAATATTCGTGACTGTTCCTCCGGCACGCTGCGCACCACCGTTAAAGTGGGCATACGTCGTTGCAGATAACCAAGTCGGTGGTCGATCTCGCGCAGTTCCTTTTTGCGATAGATGTATTCGGCGTTTTCGGAACGGTCGCCTTCGGCTGCTGCCGCGGCAAGATGTACGACGACCTCACGTCGCCTTGTCCATAAGGCCTTGGCCTGCGCTTCGAGCGTGCGATAGCCGGCCGCAGTGATGTAGGGAGTAGTTGCTGCGGCCGGCGGCCGCCACCGACTCATGCTTGCGCCCTGTAAACAACTGCACGATGCGACGCAAGCCCCGCGGCCAGACGCCGGCGAGGTGATTGGATCACGATGTTTTGCCAAGCCCAGCGAACCACGGCCACACCAGCTGCTCGTTAATATTATTGGTATACGCATGGCCCCAATGCGGCAGCTCAGTGTAAGTAACGTGATAACCCAATTTTTCCAGCAAGCCGATTTGGCTGCGCACGGCACGCACGTCAAAAATAAAATCCTGCGCGCCGTGCACCACAAACAGCGGTAGCTCAACGCCCTGTTTTTGGCGCAATAACTGATCAGTCACTGGATGTAATACTGCGGCAATCGGCGCAACACCCGCCACCAGCGCTGGGCAGGACAGGCCAAAGACGTACGCAAAACTACCACCGTCGGACAGTCCGCTGAGATAAATTCGCTCATCGTCAATCCGATAGCGGTTCTTGATCGCAGCCAGCATCGCTTGTATCGAGTCGATATCAAACACTGGATTGGTCAGCGACCACGTCGGTCCAAAGGATTTTGGCGCCAGAATCATGCAGCCATGACTGCGCGCAACCCGCAGCCACGTCCACAGATATTCGTGACCATGACCATAAGCGCCGTGCAGAGCGACAATCATCGGCCAGCGTCTTGCAGGCGTGTAACGCTCCGGCACATAGAGCGCGTATTCGCCATGGGCTGCGGTTGCAGGCATATGCATAATACCGAGTGGCACATCAACGTCCGGCATTTGCGCGTCGAGGCTGGCGAGATTGGCCAGCGCACTTTTTTCAACCCAGAAGGCTTGCAACAGCGGGAATATTTCGCGCACTGCATAAGCTTGCAGCAGGCCCTCACACAACAAGCGTCGGCTGTGGACAAAGGCCAGTGCGAAGCCTGCTTGAGAGTCGTCCAGAAACCTCACCACCGCCTGCGCCCAACTGTCCACCGCCATTTGCAGTTGAGCATGGGCGGCGCGCGCGTGAGCCGGTGGCGCTAGCGTCGCCAGGTAGGCCGGCAAAGTGGGGAACAGACCTTGGCTCGCCGCGCGCAAGCGCTCCTGGGCCGCTGTCGGGTGTCGAAAATCAATATCCTGCTGCAGTTGTTCAAATACACGCAGAAAGCTCAGCAGGCGTGTTAACACTGCCGCGATCGCGCTGTCGTAATCGCGCGTCTGTAAGTCCATCTTCGTTCTCCTCCGGCGTTCCGGGCCTGTATGGTTCATGTCCTGCAACGTCGTCTACCGCTCGATTTACGCCCTATAGGTCCAAGTAGTCAACGCCCCTCGGCACGCGTAGTCGTTAGAATCACAAATACGACATCAACACCAGGTCACAGGTCATGAACCTCAACGGCAGAATTGCGCTCGTCACCGGCGGTGGGCGTGGCATCGGTGCAGCGATAAGCCTGGCCTTGGCCGAAGACGGCGCGGATATCGCCATTTTTTATCGGCGTGACGCACCCGCTGCCCAAGCCACGGTCGAAAAGATTGAGGCCCTCGGCCGGCGCGCTCGGGCGTATGCCGCTGCGGTTGATGATTTGCAGGCGTGCAAACTGGCGGTCGAGGCAGTTGGCAAACAACTCGGGCCGGTCAGTATTCTCGTCAATAACGCCGGCATCGCCAGCCGTGGCAAACCTGTGGTCGATACCGACCCGGCTGAAATGGAGCGCGTGGTGCGTGTGCACGCCTTTGGTCCCTACTACCTCAGCCAAATGCTGGTGCCCATCATGCGCACCCAAGCGCGTGGCGACATCATCATGATTTCGAGTGTCGCAACGCGCCGTCTGAGCGCCAATGGCGCGCCTTACAACATGGGTAAGGCGGCGCTTGAAGCGCTGGCCGCGACACTCGCCAAAGAAGTCCACCGCGATGGTATTTTTGTTAACACCGTGTGTGCGCCATTGACTGCCACACAAATGGGCGAACGCCTGGCAAAAGCAGTTTATGGCGTGCAGCAGGACATCCACGAACTGAACAACGACAGCGGTTTTGGTCGCATCTGTGAGCCCGCCGATATCGCCAATGTGGTGCGGTATCTGGTCTCAGCGCAGAACAGCTATGTCACAGGCGAACGCATTTATGTGCATGGCGGCGTGCCCTGACAGGCACAACTCAGGGTTCGAGGATGGCCTCGGCATTGCGCAAGAAAGCTTGTTTTTCCGCCACGCTGCGTGCCAGCGTGGCGGCATGTGTATAACAGCGACGCGCCTCGGCGGCCTGCGCGGCCCGCGCATGAATCTCGCCCCGCGCGGCCCACAGAAAGGGATAGCTCTCCAACGCAGGCTCATGGGCGAGGCTCGTGATCTCCGCCAGCGCCTGCTGCACATCACCCGCGTAGGCACGACTCAAAGCGCGATTCATCGCTATCACAGGGCTGGTATTGCGCGCGTAGAGCAGCTCGTAAAGTTGCACGATGCTCTGCCAATCGGTCTCTTCCAGTGACGCAGCCAAGGTGTGCTGTCCGGCGATCGCCGCTTCCAGATGCCAGTCGCTGAGCTCCGCGCCGCTGGCCGAAGCATTGAGATGAAACAGCCCGCGTTCCTTGAGCACCGGGTTCCATAAGCTGCGGTCCTGGCGCGCGAGCGGCAAATAAATGCCTTCTTCATCCATGCGCCCCGCAAGACGTGCGAGGTGGAAACACATCAAGGCCATTAAAGCGTGAGCCTTAGGTGCGCCGGCCTCGCCACGCTCGGTCAGCAACGCGCACAGGCGCACGGCTTCCTCGCATAACACCGCACGGGTCTGGGTGGTTGGATGGCTGCCGTGATAACCCTCGTTGAACAACAGATAAAGCGCACCCAGCACTGCATCGAGGCGAGGATCTTGTGTGGCGGCCGGCGGACTGGGCGAAAGTGAGCCGAGCTCGCGCAGCACGGCGCGCCCCCGTTGCAGGCGCTTGGCAATCGTCTGCTCGTTGGTTAAAAAGGCCGCCGCAATTTCGCTGGAGGCAAATCCACATAAAAATTTCAGGATCAAGGTGATCTGCGTTTCTTCCGCCAGCTGCGGCTGGCAGAGCGTAAACATCAGGCGTAATAAATTTTCCGGACCACTGGCTTCGGCCAGGGATTGTTCGACGGTGGGCGCCAGCGTCCACTCCGAAGTCAGCATGCCCTGCAATTCGTCGGCATACCGTCGTTCAATGCCACTATGGCGGATCACATCGAGCGCCCGATTGCGCGCGACTTTGCTCAGCCACGCGCTGGGATTGTCAGGAATGTTGAACTTCCACGCTTGTAAGGCAGTTTCCAGCGCCTCCTGCACCACATCTTCCGCCAGCTCCAGATTGTGCGGGCCAAATAAACGCGTGAGTGCGGCGACGAGCCTGCCCGCTTCATGGCGGAACAAGCTCGCCACCAACGCCTGGGGCTCGCTGTGCGCAGACGGCCCCATCATCTACATTTCAGCGACAGGCCGCACTTCGACCGAGCCGTCGTAGATGAATACCGGGCAGCCCTTGGCAAGCTCGGCGGCGACATCGAGCGATGCGACGTCGATAACCAGGTTGCCGGTCACCAGATCTTTGGATTCCGCATAGGGCCCATCGGTAAGCACCTTGTTTTTACCCCGGATGGTGCGACCGCTGGCCTGCACGGGATGGCCGCTGGGTTGGTGGCCCTGCGCACCCAGCTCGCCTATCCAGGCGTACCACAATTTAAGATGATCCTGCAGGACCGTCGGCGACAAGCCTTTTTCGACAAATGCGCCGCCACGAAACACGTACATGAATTTGGCCATGATGACTCCTGGAATTTGCTCGGTGTGGGATATACGAAGGCCTTGTGGTCTTCGTTATCATCCAGACGACTGAGCGCTTCTTCACTAGGACACCGCGCGCACCACGCATGAGAGAAGCCGCTTCCAGGCGGCTCCGCTCACACGCTAACCCCGGTATCAGCCAGGCATATGTTCAAACGCGGGCATACCTTCGGGCACATGTTGGAAGGGTTGTTGATCACAAGTGAAAATGGCGATATCGGGCGTGAACATTTTGGGATCGTTCATCGTGCCGACCTTGATCAACATGACGTCCGGCAGGGCATGGGGCGCTTTACTTAAAACCTGGGTGCCACAATCACCACAGAATTCGCGGGTAACCGCGTTGGCCAGATCACCACGCGCAAATTGTTTGGGTGTGCCCTTGGTGTATTTGAAGCCCGCCGCTGGCATGCCAATGGTGAAGTTGGCGCCGCCACCGGCAAGATACTGGCACTCGCGACAATGACATTGCACTTTGATGACGGGCTCACCTGTCACCTGGTACGCAATGTTGCCGCAATAACAATGGCCTGAAAAATCCATACTGCGCTCCTTGAATAACCGTTTTATTAGGGGGCCCAAGTGTACTCCGTTCATTACGTCCGCGGCGCGACCCCCGTTACCTCACCTGCCCGTTTGGTGCATGACGAGCAGCTGGTGCTTGCGCCTATACTCCAGCCTCAAGCCTCACGCTGCAGGAGCGTCCTATGTCCCTGACCCTTCGCCCCACCGACGCCACCCTCGGCGCGGTTATCACCGGTGTTGATCTCGCCTCACCGACCGCCCAGCAGTGGCTAGCGATCGAAACGGCGTTTTATGAATACGGTGTGCTGTTCTTTCCTGGCCAACACTTGAGTGCTCAGGCTCAACTCGAATTTGCGCAGCGTTTCGGCGAGATTGAAGTGCTGGTGGAAGGCATGAAAACCATCCCGATAGCCAATAAAGGGCCAGACGGTGCGCTGTTGGAAAAAAACTCCGAGCGCATGAAACTGCTGCGCGGTAACGAGGGCTGGCACACCGACAGTTCTTATATGCCACTGGCCGCCAAGGCGTCGGTATTGTCGGCCCATGTTTTGCCCAGCGCCGGCAGCCAGACCGAATGGGCTGACGCGCGGGCCGCTTACGACGCCCTTGATGGCGCCACGCAAACGCGCATTGCCCACCTCAACGCCCACCATTCCTACTTTTACTCACAGGCAAAAATTGGCCACCAGGTTGAAGTGGGTGCGGCCTACGGCTTTTTTGCAGGGGAATCGCCCCTGCGGCCACTGGTAAAAATCCACCCGGTCACCCAACGACCCGCGCTCTACCTCGGTCGTCATGCGGCCAGTATTGTGGGTATGGAGCGGGCCGAAGCCGAAGCGCTCATTGCGCAATTAAATGCCTTCATCTGCCAGCCGCCACGGGTTTATACCCACCACTGGCAAGCTGGCGACGTCGCGGTGTGGGATAACCGCTGTCTGTTACACCGCGCGCGCCCTTATGACTATCGTGAGGAGCGCGTGATGATGCATACCCGGGTACAGGGCGACCGCGCGAGCGAAAGCGCACTCAACGCCCAGACCATCGCAGCCTGACGTTGACAGGCGCTTGCCCTCACCAAAAAACTGACACAGGAAGCTGGCTGTGAAACTTGGTTTGCACTTAGTGAATTTCACGCTGCCCGGTGGCGCCGCGACACTTGCACCGATGCTGGGTGCGGTGGCCGATGCTGCCGAAGCAGTCGGAGTCAGTCATATCAGTCTTATGGACCATTTTTTTCAGCTTGAGATGCTCGGTGGTGGGGAACTCGATATGCTCGAGGCTTACACCACGATGGGCTTTCTGGCCGCTCGTACACGCACTATTGAGCTTGGCCTGCTGGTTGGCGGTGTGACCTATCGCCACCCGGGCCTGCTCGCCAAGATCATCACCACCCTGGATATCTTGTCGGGGGGACGCGCTGTCCTTGGCCTGGGGGCAGCGTGGTACGAACGCGAGCACCGTGGTCTGGGTGTGCCGTTTCCACCGCTGGGTGAACGCTTTGCACGCCTGGAAGAAACCCTGCAGATCTGCCAGCAGATGTGGAGCGCAAACGACGGTGTCTATCAGGGCCGTTATTACCAGCTCGACGAAACACGCAATGTGCCGCAGGCCTTGCGGCGACCCCATCCACCCATTCTGATCGGCGGCGGCGGCGAACAGCGCACTTTGAAGCTGGTGGCCCGTTACGCCGACGCGTGCAATCTTTTTACCAGCGAAGGCCCACGCGGTGTTGCGCATAAACTCGACGTACTGCGCCGCCATTGCACAAATGAGAAGCGTGACTACGATGCGATCGAAAAGACCATTCTTTATCTCGGTCCTTTACCCGGTGACACTGCGCAGCGCGATTTTATTGCCGACATGCGTGCCTATCACGCCCTGGGTGTGCAGCGCGTAATGGTGATGCCGGGTGCCCAGGCGCCCGCCGCCGAAGTAACCGGCCTGCGGCCGGTCATCGAGGCGCTCGCCACGTTTGCCTGACACGCGTTTTCACCTGCAAAATCTAATCAATCTGGAGCGATTACAAATGTCTGAAGTACAGGGTTATTGTGCCGCGCCGTTTGCGCGCATACGCGAAGTGCTGGCCGCCAATCTTGCCGCGGGTGACGATCTTGGTGCCTCGGTAGCGGTCGTCGTTAACGGTGAAATGGTGGTTGACCTGTGGGGCGGATGGGCTGACAGCGAACGTACCCGTGCCTGGGGCGAACACACCATCACCAATGTCTGGTCGACAACCAAG
>JAYUQF010000301.1:0-3980 GCA_043756885.1 Pseudomonadota bacterium | reverse complement strand
GCAAAAGTCAGTGGTGCAGCAGGTGAGGTGCATCCCTCTAACGCACTGCTCAAGCTCCTCAACATCACCGACAAGCTCGCCCAGGAACGCAAGGACAGCTTTATCGCCAGCGAGTTGTTTCTGCTGGCGGCTTTGCAGGATCCAGGCGAGCTCGGGCGATTGTTAAAAGAGCAAGGTGGTGATGCCACGCGCATCGCCAAAGCTATCGACGAATTGCGCGGAGGTGAAGCAGTGACCGATGCCAATGCCGAAGAACAACGCCAGGCACTCGATAAATATACGGTCGATCTGACTGAGCGCGCCGAAGCGGGCAAGCTCGACCCGGTGATCGGACGTGACGAAGAAATTCGCCGCACTATCCAGGTGCTGCAGCGCCGGACCAAAAATAACCCGGTACTGATCGGTGAACCCGGCGTGGGTAAAACGGCCATCGTGGAAGGTTTGGCCCAGCGTATCATTAACGGTGAAGTGCCCGAAGGCCTCAAGCGTAAACGTGTATTGTCACTGGACATGGGCGCTTTGATTGCCGGCGCCAAGTTTCGTGGTGAGTTTGAGGAGCGGCTGAAAGCGGTTTTGAACGACC
The DNA here is from genome assembly GCA_043756885.1 of Pseudomonadota bacterium. GTDB lineage: Bacteria > Pseudomonadota > Gammaproteobacteria > JADJYF01. Next base: position 3,397 of record JAYUQF010000301.1, on the reverse strand, counting down.
TGTCCAAACAGGGTGGTCAGGTGATTCTGTTCATTGACGAACTGCACACAGTGGTGGGTGCCGGTAAGGCTGAAGGTGCGATGGATGCCGGCAATATGTTGAAACCTGCGCTGGCGCGGGGCGAGCTGCATTGCATAGGCGCCACCACTCTCGACGAATACCGCAAATACGTGGAGAAGGATGCCGCACTTGAGCGGCGCTTCCAGAAAGTACTGGTCAACGAGCCGAGCATTGAAGACACCGTCGCCATTCTGCGCGGATTGAAGGAACGTTATGCCGCGCACCACGGCGTCGAGATCACTGATCCCGCGATCGTTGCCGCCGCCCATTTGTCGTCTCGCTACATTACCGACCGGCAATTGCCTGACAAAGCCATCGACCTCATCGACGAAGCCGCCAGCCGCATCAGCATCGAGATCGATTCCAAGCCGGAATCCATGGATCGCCTGGCGCGTCGCGCCATCCAGCTCAAGATTGAGCGCGAAGCGTTGCGCAAAGAAAAAGATGAGGCGTCTAAACGCCGGCTGGCCGATCTCGAGCAACAGCTCAGTGAAGCCGAGCAGGAATACGCCGACCTGGAAGAGATCTGGAAAACCGAAAAGGCAGCGCTGTCCGGCGCGCATCAAGTCCAGGGCGAACTCGAACGTGCGCGTCTGGACTTCGAAACCGCGCGCCGTGCCGGCGATTTAAACCGGATGTCAGAGCTGCAATACGGCGTCATTCCAGCGCTCGAAAAGCAGCTCGTGGCCGCTTCCAGTCGCGAAGACGGCAAACCAAATCAACTGCTGCGCAACCGCGTGACCGAAGAGGAAGTGGCGGAAGTTGTATCGAAGTGGACCGGCATTCCGGTCGCAAAGATGCTTGAAGGCGAGCGCGACAAACTGCTGCGTATGGAAGAGGCCTTGCACGCACGTGTTGTCGGCCAGGAGGAAGCTGTCAGCGCAGTCGCCAACGCCATACGCCGCTCGCGGGCCGGCCTTTCCGATCCCAATCGACCCAACGGCTCGTTTCTATTCCTCGGACCAACCGGTGTCGGTAAAACGGAATTGTGCAAGGCCTTGGCGGGCTTTCTGTTCGATACCGAACAAGCTTTGGTGCGGATCGATATGTCGGAATTCATGGAAAAACACTCGGTGGCCCGTCTGATAGGCGCGCCGCCCGGTTATGTGGGTTATGAAGAAGGCGGCTACCTGACCGAAACCGTACGCCGCAAACCCTACTCGGTGGTTTTGCTTGATGAGATTGAAAAAGCCCACCCTGAAGTGTTCAACATCCTGTTGCAGGTACTCGATGACGGGCGGCTCACCGATGGCCATGGCCGGACTGTCGATTTTCGCAATACTGTCATCGTCATGACCTCCAATCTTGGGTCCGACACCATCCAAGCCCTGACCGGCAGCGCCGACTACGAGCGCATGAAAGCGGCGGTAATGGCGGTAGTGGCGGGTCATTTCCGGCCGGAGTTCATTAACCGCATCGACGAAGTGGTGGTGTTCCATGCGTTAGAAAAGGCGCAGATCCGCGCGATAGCCGAAGTCCAGATAGCGAGTCTCAAGAGCCGCTTAGCCCAGCAGGATATCGGCTTGGCGGTCACAACCGCTGCGCTCGACAAACTCGGCGAGGCCGGCTTCGACCCGGTTTATGGTGCGCGGCCGCTGCGACGGGCTATTTCAAACCTGCTCGAAACACCATTGGCTGAGGCTTTACTCAAGGGCCGCTACCAAGCGGGCGATATCGTCCATGTTGATTGCGGCGATGCAGGCCTAGAACTCAGCGGCACGCCTGCCGCCGCCTGAATAAGCTCGACGCCAAGTCCCGCGCACGCCTCCGATCCGAGGAGGTGCGCGGGTAAAAATCTATAGACGGAGTAGCTATTTAGCAGCGACTAATCTACCATTTTGTGTTAAACCAATTGACCTCGCGAGCGGACCCTATGGCGGTATCGAGTAACCGAGTGCCCTTGAGCGGCCTCGCACGCAGACTGATCGCTGACGGCCTCTTGGAAGAAGAAGCTGCCGGGCTGGCCTTTCAAGACGCGCTCGCAAAAAAAACACCCTTCGTTAAATTTTTAGTCGAAAACGGCATCGTCGACGGACGTGCCATTGCCCATGCAGCGTCCAGTGAATTTGGCGTGCCTATGGTCGACATCGATACGCTCGAAATCGATCCCGATACGATCAAGCTCGTCAGCCGGGATTTGATCACCAAGCACAACGCCATCCCCTTATACAAACGCGGCGTACGAGTCTTCATCGGTATTCCCGACCCAACCAATCTGCAGGCCTTGGACGAGATTAAGTTCAATATCGGTGGTGGTACCACCGAGGCGGTGGTGGTCGAATGGGACAAGCTGGCCAAGGTGATCGACAAAGCCCTTGAAGCCGCCGATGCCGGGCTCGGGGCGATGCAAGACTCCGATCTCGAAGATTTTGACGATGTCGAAGTCGGTCAGGAACAACCAGACCACAGTAACGAGGCGGACATCGACGACGCCCCGGTGGTGCGCTTCGTCAACAAATGCCTGCTCGATGCCATCAAGCGCGGCGCCTCAGACCTGCATTTCGAACCTTACGAAAAAATCTACCGAGTGCGTTTCCGTATCGACGGCGTACTGCAGGAAGTATCGCGCCCACCGTTGGCGCTGGCTGGCAAGATCGCAGCTCGTATCAAAGTCATGTCACGCCTCGACGTGTCCGAGCGACGCGTGCCGCAGGATGGTCGCATCAAACTCAAGCTGTCTAAAACCAAGGCCATCGATTTCCGCGTCAGCACCTGTCCGACCTTGTTTGGTGAAAAGTCCGTACTGCGTATCCTTGATTCCGACGCAGCAAAGCTGCAGATCGACCAGCTCGGCTACGAGGACTTCCAGAAGAAGCTCTTCCTGAAAAACCTGCAGAAGCCCTACGGCATGTTCCTGGTAACCGGGCCAACCGGCAGTGGCAAGACCGTCTCGCTGTATACCGGCATCAATATCCTCAACCAGGACGACGTCAATATCTCAACTGCCGAAGATCCGGTCGAAATCAACTTGCCCGGCGTCAATCAAGTGCAAGTTGATGAACGCACAGGTATGACATTTCCCAAGGCTTTAAAAGCGTTTCTGCGCCAGGATCCGGACATTATCCTGGTCGGCGAGATCCGGGATTTCGAAACCGGCTCAATTGCGGTGAAGGCCGCCCAGACGGGTCACATGGTGATGTCAACCCTGCATACCAACGATGGTCCACAGACCCTTACTCGATTACAGGACATGGGCATTCAGGCCTTCGCGGTTGCGACGACGATCAATCTGATCACCGGTCAGCGTCTGTGCCGACGGCTGCATCCGGACTACAAAGTGCGCGTCGAGATGCCTGACGAAGCGCTGCTGCAAGAGGGTTTCGCCAAAGAGTGGGTG
>JAYUQF010000300.1:0-3988 GCA_043756885.1 Pseudomonadota bacterium | reverse complement strand
GCCAATTGTGAAGAGCGGATTTTATCGGGGTGACAGTCTGGTGAACGTTATGACCGTGACCAGCGCGGGCAGATTTGGCATAGCATGGCAGGCCTCCTAACCAACCAGCAGGTGCAGCCCATGTCCGCGCAAACACAATCCATCGAGATGCATACGCCCGCCGCACTCGCCAGCCTGGGCTTTGATGCCCAACGTCTCGGTTGTGTACACGATGCCATCCGCGCCGATATCGACGCCGGGCGCTGCCACGGTGTTGGCATGCGTGTTGCGCGGCGCGGTCAGGTGGTGCTCGATCTTGCTGAGGGTTATGCCGACCGTGCGGCGGGACGCGCGCTCGGTCACGACGCCGTGTTTGCCACCATGTCGGTGGCCAAACAGTTTACCAACGTACTGGCCTTGTCCCTGGTTGAACGCGGCTTGTTGCACCTGCACGCACCGGTGGCGGAATTGATCCCTGGCTTTGCCACCCTCGGCAAAGAAAAGGTCAATCTTTTCCATTTGCTCACCCATACCAGCGGCATACTCTCGGCTATTCCGCCGGTACCACCGGCGGTGTTGATGAATATCGAAAAACTGCTCGAATTCGCCTGCGGTTTACCCTTGGAATCCCAACCCGGCGAGCGCGTGAACTACTCCATCCTGCTGGGCCATACGATTATCGCGGCCATGTGTTTGCGTGCTGATGGCCGTGGCCGCAGTTATGCACAGATGCTGAAAGACGACGTTTTCGAACCGCTCGGCATGGTTGATACCAGTCTGGGACCGCGCGCGGATCTGATGCCGCGTTTATGTCCGGTCAAGGTATCTTACAAAGATCTGCCGGCCCTGTTACCGCCGGAAGCGGTAGAAGGCATCGGCAGCTTGCTCGCAACACCGGGCTGTGAACTCCCCGGCGGTGGCTGCATGACCACAGTTGCCGATGTCTATCGTTTTGCCGAGATGCTGCGTGGTGGTGGCGAACTCAACGGCGTGCGTTTGTTGTCACCGGCTATGCTCGAATTCTGCACGCAAAATCACACCGGTGATTTACGCAACATCCTGTTCGACATGTGGTGCGGCACCCGCAACTGGCTGGCCTACCCTGCCAATATCGGCTGCGGATTTTTTGTGCGCGGGCAAGGCAATTTGCCCGGTTTGTTCAGTGTCATGAATTCGCCGCGTACCTTCGGTGGTTTTGGTGCCGGTTCAACCGGCTTCACCGTCGACCCGGCCCGCGATTTAACCCTGGTCTTTCTCTCCACCGGCTTGATGGAAGACAGCTACCACTTCGAGCGTGTGGCGAAGATGGCGAGCCTGGTGCTGGCCGCGATCACGGCTTAAGTCAGGGGCGCTTCGCACGCGACGTCCGCTGGCGGCGCGTGCGCTGCGCAAGCATGACGGCACCAAATAACAGGCTGGTCCGGCTGCGGGCGGCGGTACCTCTGTCAGACGGCAAACAATATCGTTGGCGCCACCGGTATGAGCGCCGGCGTTTTAGCCGAATCACATCACCCCGCGCCGTGAGGGCGGCGTGATCCCGACCGCCGCCAGAACGCAAGCCATGGCCAGCAGCGCAGGCCACGGTAACATCGGCACTTTCTGACTGACTGTTACGGCGGGCGGCGGTGAACTGCGCAGGTAGCTGAAGCCGCCACCACCACTGGTCAGTGGGTTCCAGTTCGTGACATTGATGTCAAGATAGATATCGTCGGCGACCAAGTGCATGACCATCGGCACGCCGACTGCATTGGGTGGGCCGGCGCCCGGCGCGATACTTCTGACCGTCGTTTCCCACGGCGCAAAGGTCAAACCTTGCACACCGCCCGCCAGCGAGCCCAGTGCCCACTGCGTGCCGAGCGGACTGAGCACTGGCGGTAACACACCGTAGCTTGTTTCCTGAGCCGCGTTGTACAAACCGCGCGACGACGCCCGTGTGATCCACACGTTAGCGGTGAGCCGGTCTTGGTTGGCGGCCAGGGCTGGGTCAGCAAACGGTGTTTTGCTGAAGCTGACCTCGGGCCCGGTCCAGAAAGTTGCTGCTGACGCGTCGACACATACCAGCCACAAGGCCCACGGCAAAAATCGCAATAGAGTTCGCATTATTTTTCGTCCGGCCAGTCAACACCACTCGTCGACAGTGCACAGCACTGCCTGCCACTGCCCTTTAATGTAGGGGCCGGGTGTGATGTGCGGATGGCAGTTATATGACGAGCACAGGTCAAGGGCGATAAACAAGGCAGCGGTCAGTAACGGCTGACCGCAATGTCATCATTGACGGCCCGCCCTGGTGCATACCTATCATGCCGATGAGCGGCGCCGGAGTGCGCAGCGCGGAAGCGTCCGCTTCATTGGCTGGTTAGCCGTAAATTTTCTCATGGATGTCTACGAATTAGCCCGCAACTCGGCTGGTCACTGGTTAGCATTTTGCACACATCTTGTTCGTCCGAGCGCATCGGTCTTACTACCCCATTGCGTTAGACCCGTCGGGCCAGACCGAGAGCTCGATGTCGTTGCTCTCGAACAGGCGAAACACGAGGTCTATTTGGTTTTTTGTGACATCTACGACCACCGTTCGCGGCAGTATTCCCAGAACCTTTTTCCGTTTGTAGCTTTGTATCGTGATTCCCCATTCAGGAGCCCCCGGGCGACCACCCTCCATATGTTCTGAAAGATTGTAGATCGCAATTTCTAGAATCAGCCCGTCGGGCTCCGAGCTACTAACCGTCCATCCCCAATCTTCGTCCTCGCAGCTTGCCGCATATCCGGCGTGGGTTAGCTCCTGTTGCAAGAATTTAGCTACGTCCTTCCCATAGAATCGATTACCCGCGTTGTAATGGTCCGGCAACTCGCTCACATAATCGAAACGGTCGGATTTGAAGCGAAATGAAGTAGACGACGCCATTGCTGTTACGCCTAACGTTTGAATTCACCGGGCTGCGCGGCTTTTCCCGCAGGTCCGGTGGAATGATGGTTTGGGCGGCAAATGGGTGATCTCAACTCACCCACTCCTGATGCTCCTGGACCATTACCTTTTGGACCCAATCTTGTAGGTTGCTACAGATGTCGGTTCCCGGCCACGGCAAACGTTCCCGACTCTTGGACTAAGTGAGATGAACATTCGCAACACGGTCACTTCCATCCAAGAGTTCAAAGAGTGCGTCGTCGCCATTGCCCCGAGCTAAGACCACCTGGCCACGTCTCTAACAATTTCGAGATATCGGGCTACATAAGTTCTGGCCATTGTAAGGGCCACGTCCCTAGCAGCAGCGGTCTTTGCTTCAGACACAAATTCGTCAATACATTCCATCGCCGCGTTGAGATGACTGTCGGCACAGCCGGTCAGTGCGACCCGCAGGAATTCGTCAAATCGTCTTCGAGCAGTTTGGATAGTCAGATTCTAGAAGGGGTGCTGGTGACATTGACTGCCGCGTCTAACGCGCCGATGAGCGGCGCCAGGGCGCGCAGCGCGGAGGCGTCCGCTCCAACAGCTGATTAGATGGCTGCCTGGCGCTATTTCGCCTCTGCATGCAGCTTGATTCCAAGTGCATCGATGACTCGGAGAACCGTATCAAATCCTGGGCTTCGGTCTCCGGAGAGAGCCTTGTACAGGCTTTCTCTGGAAAGACCAGCGTCTCGCGCCACTTGGGCCATGCCTTTCGCTTTCGCAATGTTCCCTAAGGCCTTGGCGATGAATGCCGCGTCTCCGTCGGCTTCCTCAAGACAGGCCTCAAGATAGAGCGCCATTTCCTCTGGAGTGCGCAAATGCTCTGCGGTGTCGTATCGATAGGTCTTGGTCTTTGCCATTGCGATTACTCTTCTAAATAGCCTGTCACGTAATGGAGACAAATCAGCACGGGCAAGGCGCACTGCGGAGATGAGCTGACATACAGCGAGAATGCGCGAACGCCAGTATTGTTCGAGTAACTCGAAGCCCGTGAATTATCTCCGATATATAGCCCAATATTTCATGCAGTTAGGATTTGATCCCGATACATGACTGGCTATTTAG
>JAYUQF010000299.1:0-1581 GCA_043756885.1 Pseudomonadota bacterium | reverse complement strand
GTTTGTCGGCGCGATGGGCAAGTCCGCGCAGTGGCCACTGCATGTGTGGTTGCCCGATTCTATGGAAGGCCCAACCCCGATCTCGGCCTTGATTCACGCAGCGACCATGGTCACGGCTGGGATCTTCATGGTCGCGCGCATGTCGCCTTTGTTTGAGATGTCGACGACGGCGTTATCGGTGGTGATGGCTATCGGCGCAATTACGGCCTTCTTCATGGGTTTGCTGGGGTTGGTGCAGAACGACATCAAGCGTGTGGTTGCTTATTCAACGCTGTCGCAGCTTGGTTATATGACCGTAGCGCTTGGCGCGTCGGCCTATAGCGCGGCAATTTTCCATTTGTTTACCCATGCCTTTTTTAAAGCGCTGCTGTTCCTGGCCGCCGGCTCGGTGATTATCGGCATGCATCACCAACAAGACATGCGTCATATGGGTGGCTTGAAAAAGTACATGCCCATTACGTACTGGACGAGTCTTATCGGCACGCTCGCACTGATTGGCTTCCCGGGCTTTGCGGGCTTCTTCTCCAAGGATGCGATCATTGAAGCGGTCGCGCTGTCGCACAATCCGGTGGCGCAGTACGCCTACTGGGCGGTGCTGCTGGGCGTCTACATCACGGCGCTGTATTCATTTCGTCTGGTATTTATGGTGTTTCACGGTCAGGAGCGCATGGACCACCATACGGCCGAACATCTGCACGAATCGCCGGCTGTCGTGACCGTGCCATTGATAGCGCTGGCGGTCCCCTCGGTGCTGGCCGGGGCAGTAGGCGTCGGCAGTATGGTGTTCGGTGACTATTTTGGTAACAGCATTGTTGTAGCCCATGATCACGACGTAATCGGCCATATGGCCGAAGAGTTCCACGGTGTGCTGCCCTTTATTACTCATGGCCTCACGCAACTGCCCTTCATGTTGGCCATGGCCGGCGTATTGAGCGCCTGGTTCCTGTATCTGCACAGCCCGGGCACCCCTGCCAAGGTCGCGTCGGCGTTTGGGCTGGTGCACAGAATTCTGCTCGATAAATATGGCTTCGACCGCTTTAACGAATGGTTTTTCGCGGGCGGCTCGCGTGGAGTGGGCCGTTTGTTATGGAAAGTTGGCGATGTGGCCTTGATCGACGGCCTGTTGGTCAACGGTTCGGCGCGTGCCATCGGCTGGTGGGCCGGGGTGGTGCGCGGTGTACAGACCGGTTACCTCTACCACTATGCCTTTGCCATGATCATCGGTCTGCTTATTCTGCTCGGCGTATTCGTGCACGGAGTACTGTGGTGACCGAATCTAGAACCGGCGGCCATCGAACCGCTGAAAGTGTGAGCCCGCATGAGCGCTGATCTGCCGTTGCTGAGTATCGCCATCTGGCTGCCTATTGTTGGCGGGCTGTGGGTCATCTTTGGTGCGCGTCGCGCGAGTGATACGGCTGTGCGCACCGATTCGATGCTGTTTGCTGTGGCCAGCTTCGCCGCCTCCGTGTTGCTGTGGCTGAACTTTGACAACAGCAATGGCGGTATGCAGCTGGTCGAACGCTTAGCGTGGATTGAACCCTTCAACATCGAGTACGCGCTGGGTATCGACGGCTTGGCCTT
>JAYUQF010000298.1:0-11356 GCA_043756885.1 Pseudomonadota bacterium | reverse complement strand
TGCCGACGCTGTGCACGTGTCTATCAGCACTATCTCCGCAGAATGCGCAACACGGCTTGCTGTGGCCCATGCGCAGGCCGGTGTGCACTATGTCGCAGCACCTATCATCGGCCGACCGGACGCGGTGCGGGCACGAACGCCATCATTTCTGCTGGCTGGCGCAGAAGCCGCCAAGGCGCGGGTGCGCCCGCTACTTGAAAAACTCGCGCGGCGCATTTTCGATTTAGGCGCCGTGCCGGCGGCGGCCAATGTCGCCAAGATAAACTTCAACTTCATGATAGCGACCACTATCGAGGCCTTGGCCGAATCGTTCGCGGTGGTCGAAAAACACGGCATCGATCCCAAAGATTTTTACGAGATGGTGATCGGCACGGCTTTTGGCTGTCCGATCTATGAGAACTACGGGCGTCAGTTGAGCCAGCACGGCTGGAATAATGTTGGTTTTAAATTGGCGCTGGGCTTAAAGGACGTGCGCCTCGCGCAAGGCGCGGCAGCTGCGGTGGGCGCGCGTATGCGCCTGGGCGAGTTGCTCGAGGCGCGCTTTGCCGCTGCTGTCGATAACGGTTACGGCGATCTGGATTGGACCGCGATCGCGCTCGACGTGCGCGCGGAAGTGGGCGTCGCATCGCAATGAGCAAGAGCCCTGTGATTTTTTAAACTTCTCGATCGAGGCACGAGCGATGGCGCAATTCGACGGCTTTCCCACAAGCTGTATCCCCTACCTGAAACAACTGGCACGCAACAATAACCGCGAGTGGTTCAACGAACACAAACAGCGTTACGAAGACTGTGTACGCAACCCGGCGATGGCCTTCATCGCCGCGATGGGCCCGCAGTTGCCAGCCTTGTCACCGCATTTCCGCGCCCTTGCCAAGAAGATGGGCGGATCATTGATGCGGGTCTACCGCGATACACGGTTTGCCGGTGACAAAACGCCTTACAAAACCAATGTAGGGATCCAATTCCGTCACGAGTTGGGCAAGGACGTTCACGCACCAGGTTTTTACCTGCACATTGAGCCGGGTAATTGTTTTCTCGGCGCAGGCATCTGGCATCCGGAAGCGCCAGTGCTCAACGGCATCCGGGAATTTATCGTCGACAATCCCAACGCCTGGAAAAAAGCCACCCTGGCGGCCGGTTTCAAAAAAGACTGGACATTGGTTGGTGATACCTTAGTGCGGCCACCACGTGGTATCGATGCAAATCACGAGCTGATAGTCGACCTAAAGCGTAAGGATTTTATTGCCTGCATGAATTTCGACGAGTCCCAACTTATCAAGCCGGGCTTGGTTAAATTTGTGCTGGGCAATTACAAACGTGCCAGCGCGTTAGTCAGTTATTTATGTATGGCGGTTGATGTGCCCTACTGAAGTACTGCGCGTGCGGATTGACTGACCTCAAGTTGGCTGGTCGGGTGTGTCTTTGTAACCAGTGACCATCGCGAGCACCAGATTCTCGCGGTGACGCAGGCTGGAAACGAGCACACCGAGCACGTGCAAAACAATCAGGCCCAGACAGAGATTGGCCGCAACCTCGTGGACCTCTTCCCAGAATTCCTCCTGGTCGTGTCGTGTTTTTCGTGCCGCCCGCAGGACCAGGATCGTTGGCGCGTCCATGGTCTCGATATTGGGTTTGGGCAGTGTTGTGACGGCAAATGGCCCATGACCCTCCAGACCATAAACACGCAAACCGGTGCCAACCGTCAGTGCGATGGCGGCCAGTAGCAGTAAAACCATCCAGGCACCGGCCGGATTGTGTCCCTGGAAGTGTTGGACCGGGCCACGGCTCAGGCTGCGCAGATAGGCCAACGCGGCGCCGGGTGGTGTGATGAATTCGCTGAAACGCGCGTAGCGAGTGCCGATGAAACCCCACACCACCCGCGCCACGATCAAGGCGCCAACAAAATAGCCGACATAAAAATGCCAATTTGTATCCTCTTCGCCGGTCAGGTAAGCGACTGCGAAGGCCACCACCAAGGACCAGTGAAACAGGCGTACAAAACGATCCCAAACGTAAACGCGATGGCCCATCATGTGACTCCGTTGTGGTGAACAGCGTGCACCCTGTCGGAAACGATAGTGGACCGATATCAGAAGTCACCAGTGATTAAAATCAAGAAATGGATGATGCCGCCCGTTAGACCGACTGGCCGTGTGATGAATGGCAGTAGTGCGGGTAGGTTTTGTTTATCGACTTGATGCCGGCGGTGTAGCGCCGGCATCGGCAGATCAGGCAGTTTTATGCCGACACGAGTGTGCAGATCACGCGCGCTTGCGCCGCGTCAGGGCCAGGCCTAACAGGCTTGATCCCAGCAGCAGCGCCGCTGGTGGCAAGGGTACGACGGTTGGTTCACCATAGATGAAATCATCCATCGCCACGGCGTCATTGCTTGTATTGAATTGCCGCACAAAGGCCGCATCATAGTCACCACTTGTGATGTGCACACGCGCCACCAGCGCTGCGTCGAACATGACCCCGACAAAGGAGAACGAGCCAACAGAATCGCTGCCAACGAAGGGGAAGGCCGGGGCAAACTCGGTGCGTAACAAATTATTTTGTGCGTCGAAGAAGTCGAGCTTGGTGGAATCGGTGAGTTCGACGTCGGTGAAGACCACACCAAATCCACGCACGGTAGCCGCGGTGCCGGGTGAACCGGCCACATCGAACAACACATCCATGGTGTTGGTGCCGATCAGGCCAAAAATGCGCTCAGCGCTGAAGGCTGCGAATTGATCCGCGCTTTGCGAATTCAGATTGCCAAACTCGGTCGCGAGCGGGCCAAGATTGCCATCGTTATCAGAATCACCGTCAGCACTGACGGCAAAACTGCCACTTGTCGTAAAGCGCGCGCCGCGCACTCGACCCGCAGGAGCGCCCGTCGCCTGATTAAAAAAACTGCCTGAAAAAGCATTGGGCGAAGATGCGCTGTCGGGTACGGCGTCCCAGTTGATTTCCCTGCGACCTAAACCGGCCAGACAGTCGGCGCTTGCGCAGGCACCCAGACCATTATTCGCGCCGAGCGCCGCGCGGAAGGCATCGACGCTCGCCTGAATACTCGCGGCATCCGCTCCGACACTGGAGAAGACGGTTGGTGCAGCGCCGGCCGGCATACTGATGCAGGCCAGCAGGGCCGCACTGAGTGCCCAGGTTTGTGTTTTCTTTTGGACCATGATGATTTCCCTCCTCGGTGGTTATGTCGCCGCCGTCTGCCGCGCGAGTCTAAGCTAGCCGGCCGAGCAACAGCCCTCTTTCTGTAGCGAGAGTAGCGCCATGATCAGAACACAGCCAGCACCACTGGGCGGGAGCGCAGAACTAAATTCCTAGGCTGCGACCAGCTTCTCCAAAGCAAGGCGCGTACTGCCTCAAATAGTGGCCTGTGCTCGCAGTGGGCGGGCCGCTGCAGGGCGGTCAGCGAGCGCTGCAAGCGCAAACCGTGTTTGCACCCGCGTACCACTGCGGCTGTGGACGTTACCCATGTGGGTGTCGCGTAGGACACAAGCCTGCCGCTCGTCACAAAATTGCAACGCCTCGTTGTTAGCCTCTGGGCGGCCGGCAAGCGTCCCCCAACATTTGGTGACTGAGATGCACGTGTGAATAAATTCATCTTGCCCAAGCTGGTTATGGTTGCTGCGCTCAGCGTCGCGCCTGGCGCCCATGCAGCGACACAGGCTGCTATCGATACCACCCGCGCCCATGCTTTAGCGTGGCTGATTGCCCATCAAAAAGGTGATGGCCGTTGGCGCAGCGCACCTCGGCTTGATATTCAAACCACAGCGACGACCCTGCTTGGCCTGGAGGCGGCGGGTGTCACCACAAGTTATGCCCGCGACGCCGGTCTTAACTGGCTCGGCAATGCGCATGTTGGCAGCGTTGACGCCTTAGCGCGGCAGGCCGCAGTGTTGGGGCGCTTCGGTCGGACCAGTGATGTTTTTTTTACCAGCCTGGCCAACGCGCGCTCTGAGCCGCAAAAAGCGTGGGGCGCTTACCCCGGCTACCGCGCAAGTTTGCCCGATACGCCGCTTGCGCTTGAAGCCTATCGGTTGGCGGGCGTGAATTATGCGGATGCTGGCTCATCAATCGTCATCCTTGCGAACACGCCGGCAAGTGGCGGTGCACGCAACACCGATGGCGGCTGGCCCTATGAAGCGCCCGAAAGCGGAGTCATTACAGGATTAAAGCCCGCCCTGAGCCGCGTGATCCCCACGGCATTCACGATCACGGCTCTGTCGCGCTGGCTGCCCGCACCAAGTGTGTCAGGGTTCAATACGCACACCTCAATCTCTGCTGGCATCAATTGGTTATTAACACAGAACAAAGGCTGACAATGGTTATGCGGACGACCCCGCAGCGACGCTCAGCAGCACCTACGAAACGGCCTTGTTCGTATTGGCCATACGCACGGCAGCGGCGGGCAACAATGCAACGGCGCTCGGCACCGCGGCCGTGACTAAATTAAACAACGCAGTCGATCGCCTGATCGCGACTCAAATCGCCGATGGAAGTTGGGGTGGTGACGCTTACGCAACCGCTTTAGCCCTACAAAGTTTGCCTGGGGTGGTTTTACCCGATACCGACGGTGATGGTGTGCCCAACGAGAGCGAAACCTTCCTCGGCACCAATCCTACGGTGGCCGATACCAAATATTTAGCCGGTAGCAGCAGCCACGCAGTGGTGTCGATTAACGATGCAGAGCAGATTGCGAGCGTTAATCTCGGCAGCGGTTTGTCACATCAATTGGCCACTCAAGGTGGCACACCCGTGGCCTATGGATTGACCACCGGGCAGCTACCCATGGGCCTATCTCTCGATAGTGCAAGCGGATTGATTTCCGGACTAGCCTCGACCACCGGCACGTTCAATTTTATCTATGGCGTCACACACGCCGATGGCAGCGTTGAAACCCGCGCTGCGGCCATTGTGATCGGTGAGGCGGTGCGCCAAGTGCCAGCAGTGCCCACCTGGGGGCTAACACTGCTGGCAGGCTGTTTGGCGCTGTTTGGACTGTCGGCTCAGCGCCGCAAGGGTGCACAACAATGTTAGGCGGCACGGTTTCCAAGCAGCACTTGCAGGCTAGTCGATGCGGGTGGCGTCCGCGCCGCGCAGGTAGGCAAACCACCGTGGGTGCGTGTCTGGCCGTGGTTTTTGCGCTGACGGGAAGCAGCGGCTTTGCTCAGCAGGACATCGCGCCATTGCCAGCGACAGTGGTCGCACGCATGGTGCGCATTGGTGTGGGTGAGCCCGCGTTACCGCACACGCCCAATGCGACGCAAACTCTGGCGCACGCACTCACCACCTTTGAAGCGCAACTCGTTAGACAGTCCCTCCGTCGGACGCAATCAAGTGCGCCAGATCTCACCGACATGTACGCCGCTGGCACCGCCAATGACAGCCGTACCTTGCGCCAACGACTGCTCGAAAAGATCGGCCCGCCGAGTTCATCCACTGCACGGGTCGGCAGTTCGCGCGGCGCTGCACGCGCTCGCACGGATGCGGCGTTCACAAAAATTGATGCCGTGATCCGCGATCTTGAGACCATTGATGGACCAGACACGAGCGCTCGTGCGGCCGCACTCGGCCGCGTGCGTGCCGCCGCCGCGCGTGCACGCATGGCAGCGCAGGAGGCACCGCAGAGCTACGCCCCGCCAGGGACGGTCGCGGCACCGCCTCCGTCGCCGATTGAGCTGCCGGCCGCAGACGAATTGCCGGCCTACTACGGGGCCGAGCGTGAGCAACGTGCACAACAGATGTATGCATTTAATGGCGACATCCTGGTGCTGGCGGCGGCCCCAAGCACGCCGGTTGAAGCGCAATCCTGTAGTTTTGCGGCTGCCGATCTTGCCGCAGACGGTGATGACATCGAATTGACCCAGGCCATCCAGGACCAAGCCAAGGCGCTTGATTATTCGCCAGCGGCCATCTACGAATATGTTGCCAATGAAATCGCTTTTGAGCCGTATTACGGTGCACTCAAAGGCGCACAAAATACCTTAACAAGCCACGCCGGCAGCGCAACCGACAAAGCCTCGTTACTCATCGCGCTGTAACGTGCGTCGAATATTCCGGCGCGGTATGTGCGCGGACGCGTCAGCATCGTTGACACCACCCCGCTGGGTGCAAATAGCCGCGTGAATAAGTGGCTGCGGGTGAAAGACTATCGAGGTGCCCAGGCGCGTCTTGCCCAGGGCCGCAACCCCGAAGCCGCGTTTATTATCAACGGCTCGTCACAAGCCGTCGGCGCTAAATGGTCCCATGTCTGGGTCGAAGCCTGTGTGCCTTACGCACACTATCGGGGCGCCAAACTGGACAACGCGGGGCATCGTTGGATCCCGCTGGACCCGAGTTTTGAAACCCGTCGTTATCGCGCTGAAATGGAAATCAGCGCGGCTTTTAGTTTCGACACTTTTTTAGCGCAGCGCGCGGCCGATCTGCCACACGAACGCTTCGAAACCCAGGCGGCAGCGTTACTGGCGGCGAACAATCTCGCGGTTAACGAGGCCGGCTACAGCAGCGCCAAAGAAAAATTGGCCATCGACATTCTGCCGGCGTCGTTGCCGTACACCGTTGAAGCCTTTACGGCGTGGCCCGGCACCAGCAGCGCTGAAATTTCCGCGCTGCCGAGCCAGCATCGTTACGTGCTCGATCTGGAGGTCGAAACGAACGCCGGTACTGACTTGCTGGCACCACTCGCCTTGCGCTTACGTGATGCGACATTCAAGCGCCTCACCGTCGGCTTTGAAGGTGTTAACGCCGCTGCACAAACGGCGCTGCTGAATTGGCGCAATGCTCCCAATCCCGACGCATCAATACCCTGCGGCACACACGTGGTGGCCGTGGTCCGCAGCGAAGGCATCAGCGTCGGCACAAGTACTACGGCGCAAGACATTTGTGTCACCGATGCATCGCCCAATCGCGTGAAGCTGCAGGTGCGCCTGCCGGAGCTCGGTTCAGGTAGCGCCCAGGTTGTAGCGGGGTGCGGAGCCGCGCTGAATGCTTTTTGCAGCTTCGACGCAATTCGCGCGGCCGACTTATACGCGGTTGGCATCTATGGCTGGCAAACGACCACCAAGCTGCTGACCACACGCGCGCAGTTGTTAGTCAACAGCGTTAATGGCGCTTCCACGGTAAGTAGCAACATCGAATCTACCGTTGGCGAATATCTTCACATCGTCGGCCTGAAGTATTTGCGTTATTTGGCCGATTCTTCGCGGCGCATCGGGCGACTGACGGGGGAGACTGGCGATTTAGGGATCAGCTTCGGCTTGACCAGCACCACCAGCAAAGCTGAGCGTGTACTTGATCAACCGCTGGGCATCCAACGCCGCGGGATGGTGGTCGACTTTCCAGGTTTACGGAATCGCAGCGTCAATCTCGCCACCGGCATTCCGGATTTCGAACGTTTTAAGCTGATGGGTTACGCCGGATCTGCCTTGGAATCGTCTGTGTGGGCAGAAAACGCCCGTCTTGATGCCGTATCGACTGTGCGCGGCCTGCAGTTTGGCAATGAAAGTATCAACACCCAAATGTTGACGTTAACCTCTGGCACCGGCACCAGCGGCTTGATTAACAGCACAACCGATCCGGCCTACGGCTATCCAGCGAGTTTTATCACAAGCCTGCAAACCAACTATCTGACACCCGGCTATGAAGTAAAAATTTCAAAACGCCAAATCCAGTACAACGATTGGAAAGGTTATGTGTTCGCGGCGAGTCGTAACCAAAGCGGGGTGTTTTCTGCTGCATTTATCATCAGCGGCGGTTACGCGGGAGGTTATACGACGGGTACGCCCCTTTCTTTTCTGTACAACCCCTTGTCCCTCACCGGTTATCAAACATCGGGCAATCCCAACGGTAGCGGCGCCGCGAGCCTCTACATCCCCACCTTCGTCAGCAACGGCGCGATTGGTAACGGCAGCTCAGCGCTGAACAGTTATGGGGGTGATCCGGTGAATCTGGTCACTGGCAATCTGTATCACGCCGAGCGGGATGTGGTGATCCCGGCGCGTGATCTGCCGTTTGTATTCGAACGCACCTACAACAGTCTTGAGATCGGGGCGATCCCGGGGCGTCTGGGTTATGGCTGGCGGCATAGCTTTGAGCATGAGCTGCGTTTTCTGGATGAACGCGCTGATGGTGCGACGAGCGCGGCAGATACCGACACCCTGACCTCAACCGTCGAATGGCTGGACGGCACCGGCGCGCGACGACGGATGTTGGTGAGTGGCACGGCCGGTGGCATCACTGTGGGCGCCACCATGACGCGCCCGGCGGGGTTTTTTTTCACCACGTTAAAAACCGCCAGCGGTTACGAGATCACCGAAAAGAACGGCCTCAAGTATCGCTTTGAGAATGTGGCCGGCACGGTTGGTCAAGTGGCGAAGCTGACGAAGATCACGAGCCGCAACGGCAATACGCTGACGCTGGTTTATACCAGCGGCAAGCTCAGCAGCGTGACGGACGACAATGTGCGTGCGCTGAGTTTTACCTACACCGGCGAACGTTTGAGCGCGGTGCAGGACTTCACGGGCCGTCGCCATGAATACACCTATGTCGCCGACGAGCTGCGCACCTACAAAAATCCGCTCGCTGTCGCCGCCAGGCAGGCGGCGGTGACTTACGAGTACTTCACAAGCACCGACGGCCCGCAGATCGCGCATGCGATGAAACGCTACACCCTGCCGAAGGGTTATGGCACGAGCTTCGAGTATTACGTGAACGGTCGGGTTCTGCGCCACACCAATACCAAGGGTGAGCAGTACAGTTATCGTTATGACGACTTCCGGCGTGAGACGGTGATCACCGATGCCCGTGGGTTTGAACGCGCGATGTTGTTCGACAGTTATGGCAATCCAATCAAGGTGACTGAGGAAGACGGTGGCATTTGGACCTACGCCTATACGAGTGGCAGCGATCCGCACCTGCGCACGCAGGTGAACAATCCTTATGGCCACAGCACACAATACGCCTACGACGTAAACGGTAACGTACAGCAGGTCACCCAGCCGTCGGGCAACACGGTCCTCTACAGTCACTACGCCGCCAATACGTTTGGGCAACCGGGCAAAGTGAAAGACGCACGTGGCAACTATCGGCTGTACAAATACGATCTGGCCGGCAATCTGCTCGACGAGTTAGCGCTGAAGGACGGCCTTGGCGCGGGTCTGGATCCCACCACCTATACGGCCAATGCGGCCGAGCTACTCGCTTGCAGTCGCCATACCTATGACGCGGGTAACCGCACCTCAAGCAAACGTGTACGCGACGTCGTCAATGATAGAGGCTTAACGCTCACCTGGGCCTATACCACACAGAAACTTTATCCCACCCAACTCACCCGTAGCGGTGACAAAGACGGTGATGGCTTAGTGGGTGACGATACACCCGACATCGAGACCCTCAGCTACGACACCCTCGGTCGGCTGACGGCTGGTGTTGATGCACACTTTGAGGCGGTCACGTTCAGTTATGACACGCTCGACCGGGTGACGCGGGGCACCGATGCGGTGGGTCAGGCACGTGACCTTGGTTTTGATGCCAACGGCAATGCGGTCAGCGACACGTTGCTTGTCCACAGTTCAGCGGGCACACCAGGCCTCAAAGACAGCACGAGCCACGAATACGACGCGAGTGATCGCCGCGTGACCCCCTTGGATGCCGGCGGCGGTGTCACGCGCTTTACCTACGACGCACAAGGCAATCTCACCAATGTGCTCGATCCAGATGGTTTTACCTTAGGCTTTGAATACGACGCCAAGGGCCGTGTCACGACGGCTTTTGACACCGAAGGCCGCCAAGCCACACGCACTCTCGATGGTCTGGGCCGCGAACTTAAACGCACCGATCCCAACGGCAACACCACGACCAATGAATATTATGGCGCGAGCCAAGACGGCCGCCTGAAAAAAACCTGTGATGGCGAGAATCGTTGTACGACGTTTGAATACGACGCCAACGGCAACGTCACCAAGCTGATTGATAACCTCACGCAAGACACGCTCACGCACTACGATGCGTTGAACCGTCCCGTGCGGATCGCGCAAGCCGCGTATACCGACACCGTGCTCGGCGCGGTCCGCCCCATCACCTGCTACAGCTATGACTTACTCGGCCACCTGACAGACATTAAAGACGGGCACAGTGCGACGGTCGCCAATACCTGCGCGGCGGATACGGCGACCTTGAGCCTGCAAGCCAGTCACACCTACGATGATAGAGGCAACCGCCTGTCATCAACTGACGCGCTCAATCGCACCACCACCGCGCAGTACGACAACCACGACAACCCTATCCAGGTGCAAGCACCGCGTGGCAACCGGGTTGAGCGGGACTACGGTTATGGTGGTCAACACTTGGCGACACGCAGGTATGTGTCCGGCAATGCCCTGGAGTCAGCCGAGACGTATACTCGCAATCCCCGCGGGCAAATAACGTCGGTCACCGGCCCGAACGTCAGTTACAGCTATGGCTACGACACCGCCCATCGGTTGTCGAGTCTGACCGACAGCCGTGCCAACCAAACCCTGCGTTACCAGTGGAGCAGTGGTGGGCTCTTAGACCGCATGACCGGCCCACAGAGCGAGACCACGGACTATCTGTATGACCCGGTCGGACGGCTGCGTCAGGTGTTTGCACCAAACAACCCGCTCGTGGGCTTTCAGTACGATGCTGGGGGGCGTGTTGTTGAACAAACACTACCGGGCGGTGTGAGCACCCGCAGTAGCTACTTCAAAGACAATACGCTGAGAACCCAGAAGACCGCCAAGAGTGCGACGACTCTGCTCGATGTCACCTACACCCAGGATGGGCTGGGCCGCAGGGCGACTTTGACGGAGACCCTGACGGGCCTCCCCAACCGCAGCCAGACTTACGGTTACGATGCACTCTCACGCCTGACCAGCGTGCAAGAAGGCGCAACGACCCAGACGCTGACCTACGACCCCTTCGGTAACCGCCGCACCGTCAACGACGGTACGACCACACGCTTTTATAGCCACGATGCCGCGCATCAACTCGATACGGTCAGAACCGGCAGCGTCGCTGGCCCGGTAGAACTCGACTTCGGCTATGACACTAACGGCAACACCACCAGCCGTGACACCACGGGCACAGCCAATGACTGGAGCTACAGCTACAACGCGAAAGACCAGTTCACCCCAGCGAACAAGACCGGCACCACGGAAAGTTATGAATACGATCACCAAGGCCGCCGCATTGCCAAGACCACCAACAGCACCCGCACCGATTATCTCTACACGGGCCTGGCCATTTATCTGGAAGTTAACGGCAACTGGACAACCCCTAGCGCGAGACTCACACACGCCGGGTTAGATGCGCCGTTGTTACGCGCAACAGCGAGCCA
>JAYUQF010000297.1:0-1582 GCA_043756885.1 Pseudomonadota bacterium | reverse complement strand
ATCCAAAAGCCGACTGGGCGCCGCGTGTGTTTCGTGCCAAGACCACCTTTCAAAGTCTGGCGCGCGATTCGGTCGGGGCCTACTTCCATACGATTTCAATTTTCAGCGATGAACTGCGCGCTCGCCTGTTTTCACCGGCCCTGCAGCGTGAACTGCAAGGCCACAGCGCAATTGATGTGCTGCGCGGTCATGCGGCGCGCGCGCCCAGCGATGAACCACTGTCGCTGGTCCAGTATCTGGATCTTAAAACCTATCTGCCCGGCGATATTTTGACCAAGGTTGATCGCGCGAGCATGGCTCACGCGCTTGAAGTGCGTGTGCCCTTGCTCGACCACGAACTGGTGGAATGGATCTCCAGCTTGCCCCCGGCTCTCAAGCTGAATCATGGTGAAGGAAAATTTCTATTCAAGAAGTCTCTAGAGGCTCATCTGCCCGAACACATTTTGTATCGACCCAAAATGGGCTTTGGCGTGCCACTGGCCAAATGGTTTCGAGGCCCCTTGCGCCAACGGATCGCCGACGCTGTGCTCGGTGAGCGACTGCGCAGCACGGGCTATTTCAACGAACCCTTTTTGCGCCACCTGGTCGAGGCGCACCAAGCGGGACGGCGCGATTACAGCGCTTTGTTGTGGACGCTGATGATGTTTGATGCCTTTCTCGGCAAGGCCGGTGCTTGAGCCGGTGCGCGACGTGAGCCTGTGTCAGCGCGTGCAAGCCTTGCGAGTGGCGCAATCCCGATGAATCCCGTCCCGCTTTTTTCTGCAGTCATCCTGTCGTTTAACTCAGCTCGCTATATCGAGCAGTGTGTAACGAAGCTGATGACGGCATTTGCGCACTTTGAG
Organism: Pseudomonadota bacterium; assembly: GCA_043756885.1. Classification (GTDB taxonomy): domain Bacteria; phylum Pseudomonadota; class Gammaproteobacteria; genus JADJYF01. The sequence goes on along the minus strand of JAYUQF010000297.1, from coordinate 740 downwards.
CAGTCGTCCGAGATCCTGATATTTGACAATGGTTCAGTTGATGGCAGTCGGGCGCTGATCTTCGCCCTGACCGAACGCTATCCACAAAGCGTCAAAGCGCTCTATTCCGATACCAACCTCGGTACCACGGTCTCGCGCAATCGTGCCATCGCCACAGCGCGTGGCGCGTACATATTGATACTCGATTCGGATGCCACCATTGATGGTGCGGCACTGAGTATCCTGAAAACTGCGCTCGATGCCGACAGCAGCATCGGTATGGCCGTTCCGCAGTTACGTTATCCCGATGGACGCTTTCAATTGTCAGCCGATCAGTTTCCGACGGTGACGAGAAAGATCCAACGATTGTTCACTTTAAGATCAATGGAGCAGAACGCGCCAGCGCAGGAGGTAGCCAGGGATGTCGACTACGCAATATCGGCGTGCTGGCTGCTACCCCGAGCCGTGGTTGAGCGGGTGGGGCCATTGGATGAGCAGATTTTTTATTCGCCGGAAGATGTCGACTACTGCGTGCGTATATGGTTGGCGGGCTACCGGATTGTGTATCTGCCCCAGGCGGTCGCGATCCACGACGCGCAGGAACTATCGCGTCGTGCAAAATTTTTTCGTTTTGCTTTAAGTCATGCCGGCGGGCTGGTGTATTTGTTTCGCAAACATAACTATGCGTTTTCGCGCAGTGCCCTGGTGCGACGTTTTCCCCGCCCACCGGCACCCGGTAGCTGAACAGGCGCACAACGAGC
>JAYUQF010000296.1:0-1585 GCA_043756885.1 Pseudomonadota bacterium | reverse complement strand
GTTTCGCCGGCAATAGCGTGCTATTGCCAAGAAATGCAACGCCGCTGCGGCCGCTCACGAACGGCCGAATGTAGAGAGTGTTTGACCAGGGTCCTAAGCCTTGGGCACCGTGAGGAGTTCCAGCGCGGGGCGCGGCGCATTTGCCGGAGGGATCTGCCATTAACACCATGCCATTAAAACCGCAGCTTGCGTCCGCGCTGTTGATCGATCAGGGCGACGTCCAGCAGCAATTGCTCGACTCCTTATCCAAGCGCGTATTCTGGAAAGACCGTGACGGCCGTTATGCCGGCTGCAACGCCGCTTTTGCGCGGGACGCAGGTTTGAGTGACACCGCCTGTGTTATCGGGCTGACTGATGCCTATCTGCTCTGGCACGCCACCGCAGCGAGCATGGCAAGCGAGGAGCAGCGCGTTCTCGATGGCCAAAGCCTCGCACTGTCGGTCAAGCGTCAGCTGCCAGTCGCTGGCGGCGGCGAGTTGCCCGTCGCCTGCTGCATATTCCCTTGGCGTGATGCCAATGGCACGGTGATTGGTTTATACGGACGCTACCAGGATCTCAGCCAGCAGTTGGCCACCGACCAGCAATTGCACGAAGCACGCGAATTTGCCGAGCTCGCCATGAGCACCAATAGCGTGGGCTTGTGGGATTGGGACGTCGACGCCAAAAGCTTGGTCACCAATAACACTTACTGGGGCATGCTGGGCGAAACCGCCAATGATGACCGCATACCGATCAGCGCCTATTTTGAACGCATCCATCCCGCTGACCGTGCCCGCGTCACCAACACACTGGAGCAGTTTCTGGATCACCGTACCGGCCTGCTCGACTACGAAGCGCGGGTACGTTGTGCCGATGGCAGTTATCGCTGGACGCGATCAGTGGGGCGGGTTGTCGCAGATCAAACGCGCCACCACGCACTGCGCGTCATCGGCCAGAACATCGATATCGACGAAGCACGCAATCGCGAAGCGACGCTACAAGAAGTCACCGCCGCGCTGGACGCCGCATCGGACCAGATCTTTATCATCGATGCCGACAGCTTACGGCTGGTTTATGTGAACGAAGGCGCCTGCCGTGGCACAGGTTATCGCGCCGATCAACTTGTTGGCATGAATGTGCTCGAGGTGGCACAAGATATCGACGAGGCCGCTGCACGCGATCTGATTACGCAGTTGTTGAGCGGCACCAGCCCCACCCTAACGCTTATGACCCACGTGACCTGCAGCGATGGCAAGCGGCTGCCGGTTGAAGCATCGCTGCACTACACCGTGAGCGCTCTCGGCGACGGGCATGGTCGCGTCGTTGTCATCGTGCGCGATATCAGCGCCTGGCTGGCGCGCGAGCAGGCACTGTCGGAAATGAATACCGCGATGGACGTTGCCGGCGATGCGATTTTCATTCGCGATGTTGCGACCAACCGCTTTGTGTATTGCAACCGCGCCGCGAGCGCGCTGCTGGGATATTCGAACGAAGAACTGTTGGCAATGCCCCCGTTCCAATTCGATCTGAATATCGTCGACGAAAAACGACTTGCGATGCGCCAGGAGCTGGCACGCGACCCCAGCAAACCGATCCTCATGGAATC
>JAYUQF010000295.1:0-11382 GCA_043756885.1 Pseudomonadota bacterium | reverse complement strand
AGGTGATCCGTAGTGGTAAGGTGCCGATGATTACCGCCATGTTGGCGATGGCCGCCTTTCAGCAACGCATCGCCGAGCAGTTTGGTATCGAACCAGGTGCTGAGATGCGTGCCGCCATCGAAGGCGCGCGGACACGGGCGCTGAAGCTATATCTTATCGACCGTGATATCGGCACTACATTGCGTCGCATTTATCGCAACGTGCCCTGGTACAAGCGTATGTACCTATTTTCCGGTCTATTCGCCAGCATTGTCGTTGACGATGAGATCCCGGAGTCTGAGATCGAAGCGCTCAAAGAAGGCGACTTACTGGAGAGTACTTTTGCCCAGTTCGCCGACAGCGCACATCAGATCTATCAGCCCTTGATCGATGAGCGTGACCAGTACATGGCCGCACATTTGTTGAACATCGCCGACGGCGGAGCCACGCGCGTGCTGGCGGTGGTGGGGGCGGGTCATTTAAAAGGTATTGCGCACTATCTGGAGCAGGGCATGGCGGGGCGCGCTGAGCGCTTGCGCGAACTCGACACTGTGCCCGCCGGTGCCAGTTGGGTTAAACATATTCCGAATGTGCTGGTGTTGTTGTTCGTGCTGGGTTTTGTCATCGGCTTTATGCGCAGCCCAGCGCTGGGCTGGTCCTTGATTGCGGAGTGGATCTTCATCACGGGCGGTCTGGCGGCCTTGGGAACCCTGCTCGCGGGTGGCCACGTGCTGACCATCATCAGTGCGTTTTTGGGCGCGCCCATCACCACGCTACATCCCGCGATTGGTATCGGTATGGTGACCGCGCCGGTCGAGGCTTGGATCCGCAAACCAACCGTCGCCGACTTTAAAAGGCTACGCAAAGACACCGCGTCACTGAAAGGCTGGCGACACAATCGTGTAGCCCGCACATTTCTGGTTTTTTTTCTCAGCTCCTTGGGGGCTGCCAGCGGCACTTATATTGCGGGTTTCCGCATCATCCAGCAGTTGTTTCATTGAGCCTGGCTGGTAGGCGTTGATAGGCATGAACAGCGAGTGTCAGCACGATGGCGACATGCACGCTGAGGATCCCGATAGCAGTCAGCGGGGCACTAAAAAACGGCGGCCAGAACCAGGCTGCCAGTGACGCCAGTCCAACGTGGGGCAACAAGGCGGGCGCCAAGCCATCGAGGATCCCGATATAAACAAGCGTGCTTGCTTCTGCACGCCCGCTGCGGATGGTCATACTGAAGTAGGTCAATAGACCAAGGTCGCGCATCATCATAAGTGCCGCCGCCAAGCTCACGGGACCGAGGTTATCGAGACGCTGGTTGGTGAACTGCGGCGCGGTGCCCAGCGCTGTGCTGATCAGCGCCGCCACCAGTGCGAGAGCCGCAGATACGCACCACAAGGGCAGCTCTTCCAGAGCGTGGCCCCAACGTCCCATACCCACAGCGCGCTCAATACGACGAAATTGAACTGGGTCGCTCGGATACGCAAAGGCCGCGATATAGCTCTGCACGATTGCGGTCAGGGTGAGTGTGGCGAACAAACAGCGCGCCAATTCAATGGACACTCTGGCCTCGATGTCGGTAAAACCAGCCGCGAAGACAGCGACAAAACCAGCGAATGCCAGCCACGGGCCGGGCCAAGTGCCGATTTTGAGTTCTTTGCTCATCGCCCGGCTCGCACCTAGCACCGCCCACGCAGCGAACAATACCGCCGCAAGCGCCACACAAGGCAGACGCCGCAGGTCGAGTGAGTACCACGACACGCTAGCCTGGGGCCTGAACAGGCTCGTGACGTTCGACAGCAGCACCGCCAACAAGGCGATCACCAGTAGATTCGCAATACGCGATTGCCAGGCATTTCCACGATGCAACCCGGCCAACGCGCCGATCAGAGCAGTGGCCTGGGCAAACACTGCTACGGCGAGCACGAAGATCACAACCAGCGCGTACTCGTTGCCGGCGGTAGTGCCGCTGCCAACGAATATCAACAAACAGCAAAGGCCCGCGTACCAGGATATTGCCGTTGCGCCGAGTAACTTGCCCGAGGTCATAGACCACGGTGACAACGCGCACATGCGCTGGATATCCCAGGTATGGGCGCGGGCTTCCTCAAGCACGCTATTGGCCGCTTGGCGTGCGCCCCACGCCATCGTGACGATGAGGAAGCCGACGATAGCCAGCTTGTTCAACGCAGCGCCGCTGGGATCCACTGCCTGAATTAATGCAGCGCCGGCGATGATTACACCAGGCACCAACACCAGTCTGTGCAACGTAACTTCCAACCACAGATTGCGTTGCAGTTCAGGATTCATCCGCGACTACGCTCCGCGCCGAGGGCCTTGATGTAAGACTGTTGCAGGTCTTGCGTGACGGCTGCAAAGTGATTGATACGCAAGCCGGCGGCGAGCAAGGCTTGCAAGAGCGCGGCTTGTTCGACGGCAGTTCCCGTCAACACAAAGCGCGTTGATTGAGTGCCAATCACGACATCGCTCACCCCAGGCATGAGTTCCAGCGCCGCAGCCAGCGCCTGGGGACCTTCCAGAGCGTGGGCTTCCATGTTGGTAGTGTCCGCAGTCGAGCCTGCAAGTCGGCGATGTTCGACCAGTTTGCCTTCGCGCAGGATCAGCATATGGGTCGAATAGGCCTCCAGCTCAGCCAAAATATGGGATGACACTAACAGCGTCATCCCGCGCTGGGCCAAAACAAGAAACAGTTCTCCGAGCGCGAAGCGTGCTTCTGGATCAAGCCCTGAGGCCGGCTCGTCGAGCAGTACAACGGTCGGCGCATGGATGATGGCTTGCGCAATCGCCACTCGCTGGCGCAAACCCCGTGATAATTCTCCCGTGCGCTGATCGAGGCGCGCGCCAAGTCCGAGCTCAGTTGCGGTTGCGACCACTGTTTGTGGCAGCGTTGCTGGCGCCAAGCCATTGGCGGCGCCGACGTAGCTCAGGGATTGCCGTACCGTCAGACGCTCGTACAATCCAAAAAAGTCGGACAGGTAACCAAGATGACGGTGACTACGCCGCGGCTCTTCAACAACATCGACGCCATTTACCCGTATGGTTCCCGTCAGTGGCCGCTCCATGCCGGCCAGGCAACGTAATAAGGTGGTCTTGCCAGCACCATTGGGCCCGACCAGGGCCGTGATGCTGCCAGCGGCGATGGTGAAGCTCACCCCGTCCAGTGCGCGCTGGCCTGGATACTCATAGCTGAGCTCGCGAACTTCGATCATCGCCGTAGTGCTTTAAATAGGTACTGGTATTGTCGTGCCGTCAACACGGTTAAGATTGTTTAACGTGACAAATCGCTCAGATGGCGGCGTATCGTGGTCTCAATCGACGCCGACCGGTGCGGGCATTGTGCACAAATGTAGTGCCGAAGTATTCAAGGGGGTCGATGGTGAAAGTTAACTCACGCATGAGTGGCTGGTTTGCAATGACGGTAGTGATTGGACTTTCAGCCACTGCGCCGGGTAAGGCTGTCGCCGCTGCGCAGTCCAATAAAAGTTGCGAAATCCACGCGACCGCGATGGTGGCGGAAATGAAGGCCGGCGCGGCCCAACCGATGAGCGATCAGGAAGTGTCTTTGGTACGCGCGACAGCCATCAAATCTTGCCTGGCGCAAGCCGGCTCTGGCGCTAATTCCGTCGTGACCACCCAGCCCGCAGCAGCGAAGTTATCCCAGTCGACGCTGGCCACCCCACAAGCTAAGACTGATACCAGTTTTTTTGGCACTCTAGGTGCCATATTCGCGGGCCCAAAAACGCGTAAATCGGGCAATGAGCGCTTGCTTGAGCGCAGTGGGCACTGACGCGCTGAACGTCACACGAGCGCCCGTGCCAAACCGTAGCCAGGCCAGAACACAATGGTTGGCCATCGCCTGTGCCCGAGCCACCGTACACCGTTCGCTGCGCATCGCAGCCGTCGTCGGTAGCATTCTTGTGACCATTAATTACGGCGACCGCATGCTGGCCGGAACCATCGGGCGCCTCGAAATCATCAAGATAAGCCTGACCTATTGTGTGCCTTACTGTGTGGCGACCTACGCGGCGGTGAGTGCATTGCTTGGTCGAAAACAGTAGTTCGCGATCCAGGGAGCTAAAGATGTCCTCGATCCTTGAGGTATTGAGTCAGCGTTGGAGCCCGCGTGCTTTTGCGCCAGGTGGTGTTGAGAACGACAAGGTGACCAAATTGTTCGAAGCCGCACGTTGGGCACCTTCGTGTTACAACGATCAGCCCTGGTCTTTTCTGCTGACACGTCGCGGTCAGGATCCGGCTTATGAGCAGTTGTTGGCATGTCTCATGCCGGCTAACCAAGCCTGGGCAGCGACCGCGCCACTGCTGGTGCTGAACACCGTGCGGCAGAACTTTGTGCATAACGGCAAGCCCAATCGCTGGGCGTTTTATGACCTCGGCCTGGCAGTTGGCAATCTTCTCGCCCAGGCCACGGCATTAGGGCTGTCTGTGCATCAAATGGCGGGTTTCGACGCCGCCCTTGCCCACCACAGTCTCGGACTGCCCAGCGACCATGAAGCTGTGGCGGTGATGGCTATCGGATATTTGGGTGATGCCGCGCTGCTGCCCGCTGGCGTTGAAGAAAAATCCCCGACGCAGCGCGAAAGGAAGTCGCAGGAAGATCTGCTGCACATGGGGCGCTGGAAATAAACGCCCAAGCGTTAGGGCCTTGGTCAATAGTATCTCGTCAACACCGAAGGTGTTCCTGGGTGGCTGCTAGCCGGGCGCGTTTTGCGGGCAATAGCGGGGCTATTGCCAAGAAATGCAACGCCGCAGCGGCCGCTCAGGAACAGCCGAATGTAGAGATAAATTTGACCAGGGCCCTTAGTGGCGGCCTCAGGTTAACGGCCGTCAGGAGCTGACAAGATGCCCGTCTACGAATATTTATGCGAAGAAAACGGCCAAGTTGTGACAGTACGCCACAGCATGCAGGTGGTGATCCGCAATTGGGGTGAGTTGTGTTTCGCCGGCCAGATTGCGCTGGGCGAAACGGACTTCGAAACGCCAGTGCGCAAAAAGCTGAGTGTGCAAGGCATTGCCATTCCAGTTGGCAATTCGACACTGAAGAACCAGGGTTTTACCAAGCTGGTTAAGCGCGATAAGGGCGTTTACGAAAATGTCACCGCCACCGGCTCAGAGAAGCGCTACATGAAAGCCGGCGACGCGAGTTCCATGCCCCATCTGCATAAAAAAATCGGTGATTGAAGCGGGTTCAGTTCCAGGCCCGTTCAATCGATCTGATTTTTTCGTTCTGAGATAGACGATAAAAGCGCCGTAGTTCATTGATGAACGATGGTTGTTGGTGCTGAGCCGGATAACGCCGGTTCAAAATGCGGCAATACTTGGCGGCGTAGTGGTTGGCCTCCCGGTAGCGCTGCCCGGTTGCACACTCCCCATCAAGCGCATAAGTCACGGCGGTGAAAAACTGTTCGTGAAATTCCTCGCTGTCGTCGATCACACCTTGCTGTCGGAGTAACAATGTCGCGGTGATGTACTTGTCGACTTCCGCCTGCAGCTCCAGTTCCAGTTGCGTCACCTGGCGCGCATGTACAGCGTTCCAGACCAGATAATGAAAATGACTGACACCCTCGAGCACAATGAGAAACGCATTCAAATTGCGCTCGTCCAGGCACCTATACGGATTGAACTGCGTTAGGCTGGCTAGAACTTCTGCGTCGATATATAGGGTGATATGCAGACAGTCGTCGTCTTCGCGCACCAGCAGCCGCTCGTGATTGCCGTGTTCATCACCGCTATTTTCTAGGGCCTGTGCCAGCTTGCCATCGGTCACCAGATAGTCGGCGACACGGTGCTCGATGGGCGCTTCGTAAAGCAGGGATAAATGCTCTTGCAGCGTGGCGAGCAGCATCTGTGTAACCCACTCAGTGCGCGCGACGTGGGTGTAAGGGCAGCGGAACGATTCCCGCTCGTTGCAGCTGTTTGCGCGCGCGACTACCGCCGGTTTTTTGCCACAGTTCGTAGGTTCGCAGCATGTCGCAGCGCGACTTCAGCCCGCTCATTTCGCTGATCTCATTTAAGAGATCGACCAGCAATGGGAACTTCGCACTAAGATCGGCAAACACCGTGCTGACATTTTTGGCGCGTGCATCGTCTTGCAGCGAATCGTAAACGCAACAGTAGGCGGCCTCACCCATGCCGATGTAATAATCGACCCCGACCAGCTTGCGATTCAGACTGTCGCTGAAGATCCCGGCAATGAAAAGCGCCAAGTCGCCAAGCTTGCGTAGAGTGCGACGCCGATGTTCCGAAGTAGGGGCTTCGAGCGCCTCGCCGTAGAGCGTCGCTAATGGTTTGATGTTGCGATTGGGATCAGTCACTGCGGCAAGCGCCGAAGTTTCGCCAAATTCCGTCAGTAAATTGACCAGGTACGTGGCGGTGACATCACGCAGAGCGACATCCTGGTTTCGAGCTGCCGACTGTAGCGCGGCACTGAAGTGCTCACGCACAGTCACGGCATGGATCAGACTGCAATCGACGGTATTCATGGCAAGACCTCTGCTCGTGAATGATCAATCGTCGTAATACTTATCGGCGCACGCAGAGGTTTTCCTTATGCGCGCTCCCAATAGTGAGTCCAAAAAACATGCCACGAAAAGCTGGCTCGCCAGCCGTGGTTATCTGCATGATTTAAAAGCGACACGCAGCACTCTGCCAGGAGGCTGCTAAGTACTTCCTACCAGATTGGAGACAGATTGTGGCCGCGGCCACAAGTTTGTGCGCACTTCAGGTGCAGACAGTGAGGTGAAACAGGCGCAGTTTGCGGGGTGATTTGAATGGGCAAAAAGAACCCCGCACGAGGCGGGGTTCTGTGGGAACGAGCAGGGCTGGGGCTGATTTACATCATGCCGCCCATACCACCCATCCCGCCCATGCCACCACCCATTCCGCCCATGTCCGGGCCGGCGCCGGCATCCTTCTTAGGCGCTTCGGCCACCATGCACTCAGTGGTCAGTATCAGGGAGGCGACGGAAGCTGCGTTCTGCAATGCAGAGCGGGCAACCTTGGCCGGATCGAGAATGCCCATTTGGATCATGTCGCCAAATTCGCCGGTCTGGGCGTTGTAACCGTAGTTACCTGTGCCTGCGGCAACTTTTGCCACCACAACCGACGGCTCTTCACCCGCATTGGCTACGATCTGGCGAATCGGCTCTTCGAGGGACCGCACCAGAATGTTAACGCCAATACGCTGATCTTCGTTGTCGACCTTGACCGCCTTGGCAGTGGCCTGCACGCGTAACAGCGCCACGCCACCACCGGGGACTACGCCTTCTTCAACTGCAGCGCGGGTCGAATGCAGTGCGTCTTCCACACGAGCCTTCTTCTCTTTCATTTCAACTTCGGTCGCAGCGCCAACTTTAATGACGGCCACACCGCCAGCAAGTTTTGCGACACGTTCTTGCAGCTTTTCGCGATCGTAGTCCGAGCTGGTCTCTTCAATCTGCGTGCGGATCTGGTTAACGCGGCCCTCGATCGCTTTCTGGTCACCAGCACCGTCAATGATGGTGGTGTTTTCTTTGGTGATCTGAATGCGTTTTGCGCTGCCGAGATCGTGCAGGCCTGCCTTCTCAAGGGAGAGGCCGACTTCGTCCGCGATAACGGTGCCACCGGTCAAAATTGCGATGTCTTCGAGCATGGCCTTGCGGCGATCGCCGAAGCCCGGTGCCTTCACGGCTGCAACTTTGACGATGCCGCGCATGTTGTTGACGACCAGGGTCGCTAAGGCTTCGCCTTCAACGTCTTCGGCAATGATCAGCAGTGAACGGCTGGACTTGGCGACAGCTTCCAGTACCGGCAGCATGTCGCGGATATTCGAGATCTTCTTGTCGTGCAGGAGTATGAGCGGCTCTTCCAGGTCGACAGTCATCGTTTCCTGGTTGTTGATGAAATACGGCGACAGGTAGCCGCGGTCAAACTGCATGCCTTCGACGATGTCCAGCTCGTTCTCTAGACCCGAACCTTCTTCGACGGTGATAACGCCTTCTTTGCCGACCTTGTCCATCGCTTCGGCAATAATCTCGCCGACTGCGCTGTCAGAGTTGGCCGAGATGGTGCCGACCTGCGAGATCGCCTTGCTGTCGGTGCAAGGACGGGAAATCTTCTTCAGCTCTTCGACAGCAGCAGCAACGGCCTTGTCGATACCACGCTTCAGATCCATGGGGTTAATGCCGGCGGTTACCGACTTCAAACCTTCGCGCACGATGGCCTGCGCGAGCACGGTTGCGGTGGTGGTGCCGTCGCCGGCGACGTCGGAGGTCTTGGAAGCAACTTCCTTGACCATCTGCGCGCCCATATTCTCGAACTTATCAGCCAGTTCGATTTCTTTGGCGACCGACACGCCGTCCTTGGTGACGGTGGGAGCGCCGAAGCTCTTCTCAAGCACGACGTTGCGACCCTTCGGACCCAGTGTCTGTTTGACAGCGTTGGCGAGAATATTGACACCCACAGCCATGCGCTGGCGGGCGTCATCGGAAAAGCGGACTTCTTTAGCAGCCATTGTTCATTGACCTCTTCAAATATCTGTATGCCGGTGACGCTTAGGCGTCGAACACGGCCATGATGTCGTCTTCGCGCATGACCAGCAGATCTGTACCGTCGACCTTCACTTCGGTACCGGAGTACTTGCCGAACAAGATCTTGTCGCCGACTTTAAGGTCGAGCTTGCGCGTTTCGCCGTTCTCAAGAATCTTGCCGTTGCCGACGGCCACAACTTCGCCTTTCACGGGCTTTTCTGCGGCGGAATCCGGGATGACGATACCACCGGGCGAAGTTTTTTCTTCTTCCCAGCGTTTGACGATGACCCGATCGTGTAGGGGTCGAATCTTCATATTCATTGTTCTCCTCAGGCAGTTAACTATTTGATTTTACTAATTTTGGAGGTGTGTTATTAGCACTCTCCAGCGAGTAGTGCCAGAAATATAGCGGGGCCTTCTAGAAAGTCAAGAAAATTCCCCACTACGGTTCTTAAAGTGCTCCGCGCATCACCGCTCGCGCGCTGAAAGTTGCCACGTAGAATACGCAGCACCATTCGATTACTTCCTTGGGGCGAGCCACCGGCCATGCTGCGTTCGATTGTCTTTGTTGCCGGACTCACCGCCACCGCTTGTGCTCAGACCTGCGCTGCTGCCCCCGCTGGCGGCGAGCCGGCGCCTAAACAAAGCACCTTTGCGACATTTACCGTCACCGTCAGTCCCGACCTCGACCCAACTTCGTCAGGCCCGCAGTTTCAGATAACCGTCAGTGACGCAGACCTCGTACTCGCCAGGCTCAGCGCACCCTATAGCGGTTCGCTTTCCAAAAGTTTTGTGGCGGATCTCAACCGCGATGGTGCCTTTGAAGTGGTGGTGACTTACACCCAGGCAGATACCCAGGCGACGGTTATCAAGGTATTTTCCTGGAGCAACGATTTATTGCAGCCGCTTAAACTTGCCGAGCTCGATGAGCAACAAAAACAAGGCTATCGCGGTGATGACGAGGTTGCAGTCATCGACGGCAAGTTAGTGCGCTTGTTTCAGATCTACGAGCCACTTGACGGCGGCTGGGCAGCGACGGCGGCTCAGCGCAGGCTACACTATTTGTTCGACGATGGACGGTGGGTTGCCGATTAGTGGTGAACCCGCACCAAAGAACATGGGCCAGCCAGCGCGAACGCGCAGCGGGTCGACCTACCCGCGACAAACTAAGGAGTGCACATGCATGTCGCTGCTGACGAACACCGTCGAGCAATCGATTGCCAAGCTACTGACTCATTGCCATCGTCGAGTTTTTTCGACCAAGGCGGCGATTATTCGCCAGGGCGATCCGGCTGGTGAACTCTTTCTGATCATTCGTGGTTCGGTGACCGTCCTATTAGAGGACGACAAAGGACACGAAATCGTCCTTGCTTATCTCAATCCCGGCGAGTTCTTCGGAGAAATTGGACTATTCAACGAAGACGCCAGTCGCACAGCGCTGGTTCGCGCGCGGGGTGAATGCGAGATTGCCCAGATCGGCTATAAGAAGCTCAAGGCGCTCACCGAAATCTATCCCGACTTAATCATCGCCATGACTTCGCAGTTGGCGCGTCGGTTGCGCAATACCAATCGCAAGCTCGGTGATCTCGCGTTTATGGACGTTTATGGTCGCGTAGCTCGCACCTTGCTCGACCTTTGCGAGCAGCCCGATGCGATGACCCATCCAAACGGTATGCAAGTGCGTGTCACGCGACAGGAATTGTCGCGACTGGTCGGCTGTTCGCGGGAGATGGTCGGCAAAGTCCTCAAAGACATGGAAGTCCAGAACCATATCGCCGCAGTCGGCAAGAATATCGTGGTGTTGGGCGTGCGACCCAAGCGGTTGCAGGCGGCTGGCAAATTCCGTTGAGCTCGAACGAGTAACGATTACACCGCGACGTCAATATCGCGAAGTTGACGACGTTTGTTCAGCAAGATCTTCTGCAGCCAGGCGCGGCCGTAGATCGCATCTCGGTCGTGAGCGGCACCACATTCAAGCAATATGTCTTCCAGCTCTGCGATCTGTTCAACCAGCGATCGCCAATCCGGCGGTGTTTCGGTGAGCATCAGCCGTCCCGACTTCAGGGCGGTTGACGGTACCTCTTGTGCTTTGATTCGTTTGCCCATGTCCGCACATTCCCGTTGTGTTCGCAGCCGCAGTCTACGAGCGCTGTTTTACCGGCCTGTGACGACACTAGCGAATGCTCAAGCTGCACCGCACAGCGATGGCCACCTATGGCGTGCCTCAATATAATGTGGCACTAAATCACGCAGATTTCGGTGGGACGACCCATCGCGCTAACATTGTGTGGGCGATCACATTCTGCATCCGGAGGAACTCGATGCGTCTGGCACGCCTATTCTGCAGCGCACTTATTGTTTTTTGCGCGGTGGTCACCGCTGAAGATTTCGAGCAACTACGCAGCGCAGTCGCACGTGGCGACTACTCCGCCGCCGTGCCAGCCTTACAAGCGGCTGCTGCGCGCGACGACGCGCGAGCCATGAGCTTGCTGGCCTGGCTTTACCAAAAAGGCCAGGGCTTTCCTCATGACGCCGCCAAAGCGCTTTCTTTGTACACCCGGGCCGCCGAACTCGGTGACGCCGAAGCCCAGTTCAATCTCGGCAACATGTACCGCTTAGGCGACGGTGTGCCAGCCGACGAGGCCTGGGCGCTAACCTATTACCGTCAGGCCGCAGCTCAGGGGCATACCGGCGCTGCGCACAATTTAGACGAGCTTTATCGCACCGCTGGCATTTCGCCCGTTCGACCACGCCCGGATCAAGCGGCACGGTCACAAACGCCGCTCGTCGCTGTGCCCTCGCCCACGCCCACAAACGGGCCACTCGTCATGAACGCCGAGCCCACTGCAACAAATACCAACCCGCC
>JAYUQF010000294.1:0-4007 GCA_043756885.1 Pseudomonadota bacterium | reverse complement strand
TGAAATTGATACCAGCAGGGAAGAATTGACAGACGTGCGTTTGCGTCGCGAACTGACCGCCGCCGGCGCCCAGCGTATCTGGTATGTGGGCGAGGCATTTCGCGCCGGCTATTCATTGGCCGATGTACATGAAATGACACGTATCGATCCGTGGTTCCTGACCGCGATCGCCGACATCATCGCCGAAGAAAAGTCTGTGCACCGCGAGGGTCGCGAAGCTCTGACCGAATCACGATTGCGCGCACTAAAGCGCAAGGGTTTTGCTGATGCGCGGCTGGCCAAGCTGGTCGATATGAAAGAAGACGACCTGCGCGCACTGCGTTATAGCCTGGGTGTGCGTCCGGTGTTCAAGCGTGTTGATTCCTGCGCGGCGGAATTCGACGCCACGACTGCTTATATGTATTCGACCTACGAACAAGAGTGCGAATCGCGGCCAACCGAGCGGCAGAAAATCATCGTGCTTGGCGGTGGACCGAACCGCATTGGTCAAGGCATCGAGTTTGATTACTGCTGCGTGCAGGCAACGATGGCAGCGCGCGATGCAGGTTTCGAATCGATCATGATCAACTGCAACCCGGAGACCGTATCAACCGACTACGACACCTCCGATCGACTGTATTTCGAGCCCCTGACCCTCGAAGATGTGCTCGAGATTGTCGCGGTGGAAAAACCCTACGGGGTCATCGTGCAGTTCGGTGGGCAAACGCCACTCAAGCTCGCCCGCGAGTTGGAACGCGCCGGTGTACCGATCATCGGCACGTCACCTGATTCCATCGACTTGGCAGAAGATCGCGAGCGTTTTCAACAGTTCATCGAGCGCGCAGGTTTGCGCCAACCTCCTAATCGTATCGTCCGGCACATTGCCGAGGCGTCAGCACGCGCCGCTGAGATCGGCTACCCGTTGGTAGTAAGACCGTCTTACGTACTGGGCGGTCGTGCGATGGAAATCGTTTACAACGAACGTGACCTTGAGCGCTACATGCACGCGGCGGTAGCGGTCTCCAACGATGCACCGGTGTTGCTCGACCATTTCCTCGAGGCCGCCATCGAAGTGGATGTTGATGCAATCTGCGATGGCCAAGAAGTTCTGATTGGCGGCATCATGGAGCACATCGAGCAGGCCGGGGTGCATTCCGGCGATTCGGCCTGCGCCCTACCGCCCCACACGCTGACGGCGACCATGCAGGATGAGCTGCGCCGCCAGGTTGGCATCATGGCGCGCGGATTGAATGTCATCGGCTTGATGAACATTCAGTTTGCTATCCAAGGCCAGGACATTTTTGTGCTTGAGGTCAATCCGCGCGCGTCGCGTACGGCACCCTTCGTTTCCAAGGCTATTGGCCTGTCGCTGCCCTACGTTGCGGCGCGGTGCATGTTCGGTGAATCCCTGCTTGCGCAGAACGCCGCCCACGAACGCACACCGCCTTATTATTCGGTAAAAGAAGCGGTCTTTCCGTTTGTAAAGTTTCCCGGTGTCGACCCACTGCTCGGCCCGGAAATGAAATCGACGGGCGAAGTGATGGGCATCGGCGCGACCTTTGGCGAGGCTTTTGGCAAAGCTCAGCAGGCCGCCAACATGGCGCTGCCGACAACCGGCAATGCCTTCCTCAGTGTGCGCGACGCGGACAAGCCGGCTGCCATCGCACTTGCGCATCTGCTGATCGATCAGGGCTTCAGTATTATTGCCACGCAGGGCACGGCGGTGGCGCTACGCGCAGCCGGCGTCGACTGTCAACGTGTTAACAAGGTCGGCGAAGGTCAGCCGCACATTGTGGACATGATCAAGAGTGACGAGATCGATCTCATTATCAATACTACCGAGGGCAAGCAGGCCATCGGTGACTCTTACATGATTCGTACAAGCGCCCTTAATCACCGAGTCGCCTACACTACGACGATGGCCGGCGCCCACGCGGCGGTCATGGCACTGGCTGACGCTGGCACAGGCGACGTTCGTCGTTTGCAGGATCTGCATCGGGAATATAACTAATGGCCACGACGCCAATGACTGCTCAGGGTGCTCAGCGTCTGCGTGAAGAGCTGCAGCGTCGCAAAAGCGAAGATCGGCCGCGCATCACCACCGCCATTGCCGAGGCCCGTGCCCATGGCGACTTAAAAGAAAATGCGGAATATCACGCCGCGCGCGAACAGCAGAGTTTCAATGAAGGGCGAATTGCTGACATCGAAGGCAAACTTTCCAACGCCGAAATCATCGACGTCACCAAGCTCAATGCCCAAGGTAGGGTGGTGTTTGGTGCGACCGTTGAGCTATGTAATGTCGAGACCGACGAAAAAGTCACCTGGAAAATCGTCGGGGAAGACGAAGCCGACGTCAAAGCGCGCATGATTTCGGTCAACTCGCCTATTGCCCGTGCCTTGATTGGCAAAAGTGACGGCGACGCCGTTGTCGTCAAGGCGCCGAGCGGTGAAATAGAGTACGAGATCCTCGGCGTCCGCTACCTATAGCGTGGCACGGCGCGGTTCCAGCAGCCGCTGGCTGCAGCGGCAACAGGCGGACCCTTTTGTCAAACAACGCGATCAGCACGGTTATCGCTCGCGTGCCGCTTACAAACTTCGTGAACTAGCACAAAAGGATCAGCTGATCCGTCCTGGAGCAGCCGTGCTCGATCTGGGCGCAAGCCCAGGTGGCTGGACTCAGGTTGCGGTCGAAATGGCAGGCCCGCGCGGCAAGATAATCGCCCTCGACATCCTAGCGATGGAAGCCATAACCGGTGCCACCTTCATCCATGGCGATTGCCGTGATCCGATGGTGCGTGCGCAAGTGGTCGAGGCGGTGGGCGGTAAGGTCGACCTTGTAATGTCCGACATGGCCCCCAATATCACAGGCTTGAAGGACGTTGACGAGGCGGGCATGGTGGAGCTTGCCGAGGTAACCCTTACGCTCGTGGCTGAACTCCTGCGGCCTGGCGGTGGTCTGTTAATCAAATTGTTCCAGTTTGCCGATACAGAGCTGGTCGTGAAGCGTATGAAAGCTAGCTTCGCGGAAGTTTCGCGGCGTAAGCCCGAGGCCTCGCGTGCTCAGTCGCGTGAGTTTTATGTCGTGGCAAAACATTATGGTATATAGTTTTTCTGCCCCCAGGGTTGTGCCAGTCCCCGGCAAATGGTGCCAGGCAGCGCTGGTTTGAAGGAAATAAACAAGGCTATTTATGGCTAGAAATCTTGTGCTCTGGATTGTCATCGCACTGGTGCTGATGCTGGTATTCCAGAACTTTACGCCTCGTCACAATGCCTCGCGGCAGGTCGACTATTCGGATTTTGTAGCCGAGGCCAAGAGCGGGCGGGTGGCCAAGGTCAAACTCGACGGCCAAACCGTTGAAATCCAGATGCAAGATGGCTCGCTTCTGTACACCTATAGTCCGGAAACCGATAACAGCCCGCTGATCGGCACCCTGCTCGACAACAATGTCCGCATCGAGGCCCAAGCGCCAGATCGCCAGGGGCTGTTGATGCAGATCTTTATTTCCTGGTTTCCCTTCCTGCTCCTGATTGCGGTGTGGATCTATCTCATGCGCCAGATGCAGGGCGGTGCGGGTGGTCGCGGTGCGATGTCATTTGGCAAGAGCCGGGCACGCTTGCTGGGCGAAGACCAGGTTCGTGTGATGTTCAATGACGTGGCCGGAGTCGATGAAGCCAAGGAGGAAGTTAAAGAGCTGGTCGATTTCCTGAAAGACCCCGGCAAGTTCCAGAAGCTGGGTGGCAAAATTCCGCGGGGCGTGCTCCTGGTTGGCTCCCCCGGCACGGGTAAGACCTTGCTGGCCAAGGCCATTGCCGGGGAAGCCAAGGTGCCATTTTTCACGATTTCCGGTTCGGACTTCGTCGAAATGTTTGTCGGTGTGGGCGCATCGCGTGTACGCGACATGTTCGAGCAGGCCAAAAAACACGCGCCGTGCATCATCTTTATCGATGAAATTGACGCGGTTGGCCGACACCGCGGTGCTGGCCTGGGTGGTGGTCATGACGAGCGTGAACAGACCTTAAACCAGCTC
>JAYUQF010000293.1:0-1588 GCA_043756885.1 Pseudomonadota bacterium | reverse complement strand
GACTTCAGCACGCACCGTCGGGTTGCCCCGCGAGTCAATAATTTCAAGGGCTTCTATACTGGCGATTGTGCTCATGGTGTTGATCGTTGTTATGAATGGAATTCAGTAGACGCGTTTCACCGCGCCATCGAGGGACTTCAAAGTCTCAAGCAAGCCACGCATCTGTGCCAGCGGCAGCGAGTTGGGGCCATCGGACAGCGCGCGATCCGGGTCGGGGTGCGTTTCCATGAACAAGCCGGCCACACCCACCGCCACAGCGGCGCGCGCCAGCGCTGGTACAAATTCACGCTGACCACCGGAGGCTTTGCCTTGTCCGCCGGGCAGCTGCACGGAATGGGTCGCATCAAATACCACCGGGCAACCGGTGTCGCGCATGATCAAAAGTGCGCGCATATCGGACACCAGGTAGTTGTAACCAAACGATGTGCCACGCTCGCACACCATGATCTGTTCGTTACCCACCGCGCGGGCTTTTTCCACCACGTTGGTCATATCCCAGGGCGCAAGAAACTGCGCCTTTTTGATATTGACCGGCTTACCCTGGCGCGCGACGTTTTGAATAAAGTTGGTCTGCCGACACAAAAAGGCCGGCGTCTGCAGAATATCGACCACGGCCGCCACTTCGTTCAGCGGTGTGTCCTCGTGCACATCGGTCAGGACCGGCACCCCAAGCTCGCGCTTCACCCGCTCCAATACACGCAGGCCGGCCTCGATACCGGGGCCGCGGTAGCTTGCATGGGAAGTGCGGTTGGCCTTGTCGAACGAAGCCTTGAAGATAAACGGAATGCCCAACTCGGTGGTAATGGTCTTGAGCGTCGCTGCAATCTCAAGCACCAGCGCTTCGGACTCAATGACACAGGGCCCGGCAATCAGAAAAAACGGTGTGTTCCCACCGACCTCATAGTCACACAAGCGCATCGCTGACCTCAGCGGATGGCTGCTTCTGAAACCGCAGCGCCGCCTGCAAAAACGCCGTGAATAGCGGGTGGCCATCGCGCGGCGTAGAAGTAAACTCCGGGTGAAACTGCACCCCGACAAACCACGGGTGGGTCGGGATCTCGATGATCTCCACCAGGTTGCCGTCCATCGAGCGGCCGGCGATCCGCATACCAGCGGCTTCAAGTTCCATGGTGTAGGTGTTGTTAAATTCGTAACGGTGGCGGTGACGCTCGTTGATCAAGTCCGTACCGTAAGCACGCGCGACAAAACTATTGGGCGCCAACTTGCACGCCTGTCCACCCAGGCGCATGGTGCCACCGACGTCGGCCTCTGCACTGCGGACTTCGACCGCCCCTTCGGCGGTTTTCCACTCGGTGATGAGCGCGATCACCGGGTGTGCCGAGCGGCTGTCGAATTCCGTGGAGTGGGCCCCCTCGAGATTGGCTTGATGGCGGGCGAACTCGATAACCGCCGCCTGCATACCCAGGCAGATGCCCAGATAAGGCACCGCGTTTTTGCGTGCATATTGAACCGCGCACACTTTGCCCTCGATACCCCGTTCGCCAAAACCGCCGGGCACCAGAATCGCGTCCATCGCCGCCAATTGTCCGCAGCCTTCGGTTTCGAGACGCTCGGAATCAACATAATG
>JAYUQF010000292.1:0-11399 GCA_043756885.1 Pseudomonadota bacterium | reverse complement strand
GCTCGGTTTTATCCTGCATGATGTCATCGGCCACCAATTTGCCAGCGCCCGGCGCCATGGTCCAACCGAGATGGCCGTGGCCGGTGTTGAGAAATAGTCCAGCCACTCGCGTACGCCCCATGATACCCACGCCGTCAGGACTCATGGGCCGCAGCCCGGTCCACTCGGCGCAGGCGCTGCGCTCGATGGTGGTGGCATCGAGCGGATAGATGCGCGTGATGAGGTCGTACAAATTCGCGATGCGACTCTGGGTCAAGGCGGTGTCGAAACCCGCGAACTCTGCTGTGCCGGCGACACGCAGCTGCTGGCCCAAAGGGCAAACAGCGGCGTGATAGTGCTCGTCGATGACGGGCACCTGAGGCTGCACCTGCCAGTGCGCCATCGGCACCGTGATGGAATAACCCTTGACCGGTTGTACCGGCACGCGCACGCCAGCGCTGGCTGCCAAAGCCGCGCTGTAGCTGGCGGCGGCCAGCACTACGCTATCAGCGCTCAGCGTTTCACCATCGACCATTACGCCGCGCACGGTGCCGCCGCTGGTCACAATCCGTTGCACATGGGTTTCATAACGAAACTGCACACCATCCGTCACACAACGTGCGGCCAGCGCGCGACAAAAACGATGGGCGTCACCTGAGACATCGTCGGGAAAATGAATACCACCTGACAACTGATCTGCAATGGGTGCGAGTGCCGGTTCGAGGATCGCCACCTCGTTAGCTGTCAGCACCTGATAACAAATATCGAATGCGCGGCAACGCTCGGCAAACTGGCTGGCGGTTTCGAGCTCAGCAACACCGCGATAGATTTTGAGCGTACCGCGATCCGCACGCTCAAAGGGCAACGCCAGCCCGGCGAGGTGTTCGGCCAACACGGTCAGGGAATAAGCGGCCAGGCGCGCGTTCTTCTCAACGTTGGTGAGATAGCGTGGTAACGATGAGTTGCGTACGAAAGTCCATGCCCAGCCCAACATCCGCGGTAACGCGCGCGGTCGAATGAGCAGCGCAGCGTCCTCACGGCCCAACATGCGCAGTGCCTGCCACAACACACCTGGTTCGTTCCAGGGATTGGCCTGACTGGCGTGCAACATACCGCCATTAGCAAAACTGGTTTCCAGGCCAGCCCCGAGCTGGCGCTCAACAATCAACACTTCGGCACCGTGTTGGCGCAGGAAGTAGGCGGTCGTCAGACCGAGCAGGCCGGCGCCAACGACGATGATGCGCATGCGGGAGTGACCTCAAAGGCTGCCAGACGGCCTATCTTCTCCATCGATGTCGGCAATTGCAATCGAGGGGGCGCGGTGACTGTCGGCTGCGTGGGCGTTAGTCGCAACAGTACGCCACCGCTTGTTGTGCCTTCCAAACGACAACGGCCGGAAAAACCGGCCGTGTCACTACATCAAACTATCGTGCAGATCCTTCTGCGCCTGAATATTTCAGGCAACAACGTCCTTGATAGCCTTCATCGCTGCAGCGCGAACCGACAGACTAGCCGGACGTGCTTCGACCTTAACCATCTCGCCATTGAAGGGGTTGCGTGCCATACCGGCTTTGCGTGCAGCCTTTTGTACACGACGCAGTTTGACGCCAACTTCCGGCACCGCGAATTCGCCAGAGCCGTTTTTGATCAGGTGGCGTCCCGCCAAGGCTTTGGTTGCTTGCAGGACCGAGAGAACTTGTTTCTTGGTGAGGCCGGTGTCCTCAGCCAGCACAGCGATGATCTGCGACTTGGTTTGTTTTTCCTTGATGGCACTGGTCTTGGCTTTGCTCATGATGTCTCCCTTGTAAGGTGGCAGCGTATTGGAGTGGCTAGATTTTTGATTTGGTCGTCGTAGTTCGTTCGTAGTCAGTATCGACCCGTTTGTCGGTATCAGCTCATGGGGCGGCGCAACTCATCCAATAGCGCTTTGCACAAACTCTGCCGCACGTTGGTCACCGCAGATCGGCACTTTCGTGCAACGGGTCGGGAACGACCGCGCTACTATAATGACCAGCGCACAAAAGGGAAGCCCTCGCATGAGGTTTTCGGGCGCTTTTTGCGAGAAAATTGCGATCTCTTTGCGATAGCTCCTGATGACCTGCTTGGATCGGGCAAAAGCAGCGCTGAGTGTTGTGCGTTAAAGCCGAGCAAGTTCAGCCTCCAGCGCCAGCAGCACCTCGCGTGCTGGCCCATTCAAATGATGGTTGACGTCGTGCGACAAAGCTGTCCGGTCCGGATTGATTTCTACCGTTACGCAGCCGCGCGCGCCCGCGCTGTGCAGCGGTTGGGCAATGTATGGAAAGGCCGCCGTCGTACCGACCGCGATCATCACATCAAAGCCGCGTGCCAGTTGGCGTTCGTACTGAGTGACGGCAGACTGCGGCAACAGTTCACCAAACAACACCACGTCGGGTCGTACCAGTCCGTCGCAGTGTGTACAGCGCGGTGGCAATATCGCCAGATCAAAATCAAGGTTTACAAAATCGGCCCGACATGCGCAGCAGTACAGTTGCGAAAGATTGCCGTGCAGTTCGATAACATTCTGGCTGCCTGCATCGCGATGGAAGCCGTCGACGTTCTGCGTCGCCACCCATAATTCGAAACGTTTATCCCAAGCGGCGAGGACTCGGTGCCCATCATGGGGTCCGGCGGCGCGACAAGCGCTGTCAATCTGCGCGATGTACTTCCAGGTTAGAGCGGGGTTGCGGGCCAGGGTGTAGGCATGCAGGATTTCTTCGATTGGCATGTTCTGCTCAATCTCGAAATCGTTATACAAGCCGTTAATGCCGCGATAGGTAGGCAAACCGGAGTCCGCTGACATCCCCGCTCCGCTTAATATCGCCACGCGGCGCGCACTCGCAAGTGCCGCTACTACCGGGCCAAGTTGGTCTCGCCACGCGTTTACAGCTTTCAAGCCATCAATTCCTCAGTCAGAGAATAAGCAGCCGCTCAACGTGTATCCCGAAAGCGTCGTGAGTCACGTCGCGAAAGATACTGGACTAGCGACCGGGGTAAACAAGCCGCTACGGCGGCGATTGCGCGATTTAACCGCCCGGGAATGTAAACCAACCTGCCCGCAGCGCTGGCGGCAAGTCCTTCGCGCACTACACGCTCGGCACTCATCCACATCCAAGCAGGCAACCCGGCTAATTGTTTGCGAGTTCCAGTTACGTCGTGGAACTCGGATTAGGTAAAACCCGGACACAGCGCGCATACCTGCACACCGTCGGCTTCACACTCCAGGGCGAGAGACTCAGAAAAGCGGATCATCCAGGCCTTGCTCGCTGCATACAGAGTATGCCCGGCGCTGCCCGGCAGAAATCCGGCCAGTGAAGCAACGTTGATGATGGCACCCCGTCGGCGTAAACACATGCCGGCCACCACCGCGTGTGTCAGCTCCGCAACCACCTCGATCATTACGCGCCCAAAGCGCTCATGAACGGGCCAGGCACTGGAGAGGTAGCGCCCTGGCACACTATAACCGGCGTTATTGATCAGCAGGTCGACTTCCATTGCTGCCACGGCCGCGAGTATTGCCGACACCGCGTCGGGCTCACCAAGATCGATGGCCAAGGTCGTCACACGCACGTGGTGGGCGGCATGTAGTTGCTGCGCCAAGCTTGCCAGTCGCTCACCCCGTCGCGCGATAGCGACAATATCGTAACCGCCGCCCGCCAGCTGGCGACAGAATTCGAGACCGATGCCGGCCGATGCACCGGTGACGAGCAGCCTGTCGGACTTAGGACGATCTGCTGCGACGATTCCCTAAGTCCGACAGGCTGCTAGCGCCACGCCGTTGCAAGCATTCATCGATTATTCTGAGCGTTATTGATCGGTACATTCCTGCGGGCGTTTTCACCCACGACCATTCGACCGGCGCAATATAACAGTCGACATCGGCGCGGCAGCATGTGGTTAGCGCCGAACAGACTACTTGCATAGTGATCGGGCAACGAACCAGCACCCGCTTGCTGCGATACCGATGGTTAAGGCATTGCACCATAATGCCACCTCCTCACGACCGTCATCGCGACTTCAGGAAGCTGCTTGATTCGACGACTCTGGAACCGACGTCACGAACCCTGGGTGATGTTATGGCCACTCGCGTTGGCGCAAATGACCTCGTGGGGCACCTTGTACTACAGCTTTTCGCTGTTCGCCGGCCCCATGCATTCCGATCTCGGCTGGTCGCAGCCCGCTATGAACACCGCCCTGACCCTGGGCTTATTGATGACCGGCGTTATGGCCTACCCCATCGGTACGCTACTGGATCGCGATGGCGGTCGCTGGTTGATGACAATGGGCTCGCTCGGTGCAGGCATGTTGCTCTTGTTTTGGGCTGAGATCCGCACCCTGCCGCAATTTTTTGCGATGTGGCTGGCACTCGGTGTGTGCATGGCTTGTTGTTTGATGGAACCCTTGATGGCGGTGCTCAATCAAGTGTTTGGCAAACACGCACGGCGGGGCATCATTGCGGCAACGATGTTCACCGGTTTGTCCGGCACGGTGTTTGTGCCGCTTACCGGGCACCTCATCAATGTGTTCGACTGGCGCACCACGATGCTCATGCTGGGGGGGCTCAACCTGCTCTATAACGCGCCGGTGCACTGGTGGTTTGTGCCACCACGGGGCGTTGACCGTAAACCGCATCATCCCATCATGCTCAAACGCGGCCGGGTGATCATGCGACGTCGTCTGCGCAACCCGGTGTTCTGGGGTCTGGCGCTGTGGTACACCTCCTATAGCCTGACCGCTTCCAGTCTTATCTTTCAGTTTGTGCCCTTGCTGCGTGCGCAGAAAGTCAGCGACACGGTGATCTTCACGGCGTTTGCATTGATTGGTCCTACGCAAGTTGTTGCGCGTATGGTGATAGTGACAGTCGGGCGCCATGCCTCAGTCGCGCGTCTGGGCGCATTCACCTCGGTGCTTTCGCCAATTGCTGTGTTGATCCTGATCTTGGCGCCGCACCAGGCGGGCTGGCTTTATCTGTTCGCAATTTGTTTTGCCACCGGCCATGGCATCACAACCATTCTGCGCGGCATTGCACCGGTCGAATGGTTGGGCCGCGATCACTTCGCACGCACGATGGGCGCCATCGCTCTGCCGATGTCGGTTGCCATGGCGCTCGGGCCTTCGCTGACCGCCCATGTCTGGGCAAGCTCGGGCAGCTGGCGGGTGATGTTGTGGGTCGTATTCGCCGGTGCGCTGCTTGGCACTGTTGGTTATTGGCTAGCGGTCAGCACGCGGCGTCGCGCCAAACAAGCAGCACTGATCGCCAGAACCGATCAGCGCCAGCGCTCACCTGACGTTTAAGTTTTATTCTCGGCCGTAACATCCCCAGCCTGCATTTTGTCCACCGAGCCTGTCGGCGTCTTTGCCTAGTTGACGCTGGTAGCCACTGACATGTTCGTGACTGGGTACCATGATGGGATGCGCTATCACCTGCCACGGGTATGCTGCCTCCCCTTCGTAAGGGCCAAAGGACACTTTCTGTCCGTAATGTAACAGGCGCTGGGCGAAGTCCATGGCCGCTTGCTCGGCAGGAAAAATCACCGCGAAGTCAACTTCGCGAGCGACACCAAGCTTGTCCCCGCCCTCGCGCATCTTCCACAACACATCGCCGATAGCGTCGTCGGGAAAATGTTCGTAGTCTCTTTCCATCGCCATGTCCTTAGCCGGTTTCACCCTGGGCAGTCCATTATCGCCGAGGTCGCGATTTGTTTAGAAGCTCTTGCCCTAGTTCCGACGGGGCCCGGGGCCCGTTCAAGCGCCGGGCCACACGGCCGATAGACTCTTGCGGTACAGATCTACGCAGTAGGCCTGCACCGCGTCTGATCTTGAAACGGCGCTCTAGTGGGCGGCCAGCCCAGACATAGCACCCGACCTGCAGACTTCGTCACAAACTGTTACTGCGCCCAGTGACGGCCGTCACAAGCGCGCTCAATCCGGGCTGCGGGCCCCTCATGATTCTGGCCGCGATGTCGCTCTAGGCCCCAAGACCCTAAGGCTCGCGGAGATTCCGCCATGGCAACTGCAACCGTTACGTCCATCGTACCCACCAAATCCAAGCAACTCATGGACGAGTGCCAACGCCTGACTGGCGTGCGACTACCGGAGGCATTCAAGGAAGTTCTCAGCCAGGCTGACGACGTTTTGTTCAAATTCGCCAACGGCGCCGACAACTCGCGGCGCCAAAACCTGTTCTTCGATGCAATGCGCGAATTGCGCCTCAAGCGCGCGGAGCTTGAGACGGCCTTTCACACCCATCTGACTTCCAGCCTGCGGGAGTCTTTGGAACCGGTCAGACTTGACGCGAACCGCACGGCGAGCAGATTCGAGGGTGAACTGTCGCTGATCGGGATGGACGAGGTTGAAGAAGATCTGGCCATCAACAACTTTGTCGCGAACGCGAAAAATCGCTGTGCGCGTGAACTGTTTGTCATCGAACAGCGCTTAGCGGTGCTGATGAAACAGCCGAAGCTCAGTGACGAGAGTAACCCGCTCAGCCCTTTGGCGATTGGGCGTGCCCTGCGCCGTTCTTGTGAAATCCTGTGCGCCGATATCGAAGCGCGGATCACGCTGTACAAATTGTTCGACAAAATTGCGACGCCGGTACTGCTGCAATTCTACTGCGAGTTGAACCAGGTGTTTGCCCAGGGGGGTGTACTACCGCAATTGAACAACACCACACCCAATACCGCACCTGCGCGGCGCACACGGGTTGTCATCGAAAGCGACGGCGAGCGCGTCGAAACAAGCGGCGAAGACATCTTCTCCACCATCACCCAACTGATGCAGATTCAGTCCGGGAATGGTGGGGGAGGTTCTGCTACCGGACACGGTGGGGGTGGTAGACCGTCCATCGTCAATCTGGCTAACGGTGGCACTGGAGTCGGCGGCTTTCCGGCCCTGCACTTCGATCAGTGCGGTGAGTTTCTCAGTGTGCCGGCCTTGGTTGATGCGCTAACCGGATTTCAGCGGCGTGGTTTGGTCGCTGGTGAAGGCATGGCCTTTGATGCTCGTGAGGGTAATGACATAGCAGCAGCCGCGGCGGGGCAAGGCAACGTGCTGCGCGGTTTACGCACCAGCGGTGCTATTGGTCAGATGGCACCCAATCACGATCTGACGCTCGAAATCGTCTCGTTGCTGTTCGATTATGTCCTGCAGGATAAGTCGATACCCGATGCATTAAAGGCCTTGCTCGGTCGCCTGCAGATCCCGGTTTTGAAGGTTGCGATCCTCGAGCGCGAGGTGTTCTCTCACAAAACTCATCCGGCCCGCCGTTTGCTCGATACCCTGGCACGCGCGGCCGTTGGCTGGTATGAAGGTTTGCCCCAATCCGACGCGCTGTACGACAAAATGGAACAGGCTGTCGAGCGCATCGTGCGGGAATTTGACGACGACGTAGCTTTGTTTCAGGAGGTACTCGACGATTTCACGGCCTTTGTCGAACACGAAACCAGCCATGCCGATGAACGCGCCGAGCGCTCTTCGCGCTCGTTGCGCACACGCGAGCAAATAGTTCTGGCGAAGCTGGCCGTCGACGAAGAACTGCGCGTGCGACTGAAAGGCTTCGATGTGCGCGAGTTCGTACAGAATTTCCTGCTCGATTATTGGCGTCAGCTTTTGATCATTACCCATGTTGAGCATGGCATGGACAGCGATGAATGGCGCGATCAGCTCAAGACGATTGATGAGCTGGTATGGTCCGTGCAGCCCAAAACCACCCCGGAAGATCGCAGACAACTGAGCGCGCGCCTGTCGCTGATGTTGAAAATCATTAAACGTGGCATGGTCACCTTGGAAATGCCCAATGCGGAATGCTCTAAATTCCTCAGCATGCTCGCCAGCCTGCACGTGGTGGCCATCAAGAATATCGAAGAAACGAGCATCGCGGCACGCAAGCTGAGCCACCTACCCGATGCGGTCATGCCCGTTCCGAGTAAACCTGCGGACGTCAACGACCCAACCAGTGAGGAATTCATAAAACGCGGGCTGGCGCGCATTTTCGAACGTAAGGTCGGTGAACCGATCGAGCTCGATATCGACTTCTCGGCCTTTGAGCCGGTCACTGTGATCGAAGCGCCGGGCACTGTTTTCAGCGACGACGTGGCCGAAGAAACCGAACTCGGACGCTTCGTCGAACAGATCACGACCATGGATCTTGGTGACTGGATGGAATTCAGTAACGACGACGGCAGTGTGGTGCGCGGCCGCTTCACCTGGATCAGCCCGACCTCCGGCCGCTATCTTTTTACCAATCGCCAAGGCGACATGATGCGTGACACCGCGCTTATCGACTTGGCCCGGCAACTTAAGGACAAACGCGCAATCATCATCCATGCCGAAGCCGACCCGCTGTTCGACCGCGTGCTGGGCGATCTGATAGACAAACTCGAGGCCCAAACCGCGGCTGCCTGAGCGTATCCCAGGCTGGGCGGTGGTGATGCCGCTTGGCAAACAAGCCGCGACCCGGCCCGACGCACAAATTGACGGGCTTGCCAGTCTGGTCTTTTAGTTAATATATTAACTATTAACTACTATTCGACTTCAGTTGCGGCATGGCTATCCAGGACTTCAGTCATTCTTTGCCGATGATGCTCTACCGGGCGTTGCACGCAGTCATGCCGCCTTTCCGCCGCATCTTCACCGCGGCCGGACTCACCGAGCAGCAATGGCGAGTGTTGCGCGTGTTATGGGAACACGAGGAGATCGCTCAGGGCGCCTTGGCCGGCCTGACTTTGATCCCTGCACCCAGCCTGATTGGGGTGCTCGATAGACTCACCATCAATGGACTCATCGAACGACACCGCTCGCCGGACGATCGCCGTGTGGTGAACGTGGCCGCGACCCGCGCCGGGCGTCGACTGGAAGAAAAGCTCATGCCTGCAGTGGCAAATGTTTACGCCACACTGCGCGCTTCGCTCGATAACAAGACCTGGACGCAGCTTGAATTTGCGCTGCAATCTTTGAGCGGCGCACCGCCCCCCATCCGCCGCAAAAAAAAGCGGGCTTCGCGCCCGCGTTTCAGGAGCAAGTCATGAATAGTCCAACAAACGGCCGCGGCATACGCACCGGCAAGGAGTACCTGGCTGGCCTGCAGGACACCCGCGAAGTCTGGCTAGCCGGCAAGCGTGTTGCAGACGTCAGCTGTGAACCGGGCCTGGCACGGGGTGCCCGCTCCCTGGCCGGTTTCATGGACAAACAGTTCGACCCGGCACATGCCGACCTGCTCACCTATGCAGACGATGGCCACCGCTACGGCATGGCGTTTCTGACCCCGCGCTCACAAAACGACGTAACACGGCGAGGTGCAGCTTTTTATGAGTGGGCGCGCTGGTCAAACGGCATGTTCGGCCGCACGCCCGACTACAAGAATGCTTCTCTGATGGCCTTTGCGGCCGGCGCGGATTTTCTCGCCCAAGGCCGTCCCGAATTTGGCGCAAACATGCGGCGTTATTACCAGTACGTGCGCGACCATGACAAAGTCTTGACCCACACCCTGGTCAATCCAACCTTTAATCACGCCCAGGCCAAAGACGGTAAATACAGTGACAAAGTCGCCCTGCAAATTGTCAGGGAGACCGATGCCGGTATCGTCGTCAACGGTGCGCGTCTACTGGCAACCCTGGGCCCGGTGGCTGATGAAATCGAAGTATTCCCTTCCAGCCTGCTGACCGCCTCGCCCGACAACTTGCCGTTTGCCTTCGCGTTTGCATTGCCGATCGCAACACCGGGTTTACGCCTGATTTGTCGCGACACCTACGATCACGCCCAATCCCATTTTGATGCGCCGCTGGCCTCACGGTTTGAGGAAATGGATGCCGTGGTGGTGTTTGACCAGGTACTGGTGCCCTGGGAACGGGTTTTTATGTACCGCGAACCTTTGTTATGCAATCGCGCGTTTGCCGAGACCAACGCCGTGGTCCATATGATGCATCAAGTGGTCTGCAGCAAACTGGCCAAGGCCGAGTTTATTGTGGGGCTGCTGTGTGCGATGGCACGCGCCACCGGCAAGGACAAAGATATGGAGGTCAAAGCGCAGATTGCCGAGGCAATGTGGATAGCTGAGAGCGTCCGTGCCTTCCGCTATGCCGGTGAAGGCCAGGCTCACGCTGATCAACGCGGGGTATTTGCTCCCCTGCGTCGTCCACTCGATACCTCGCGTAACTTGTTTCCGAAAATGTACCCGCGCTTGATCGAACTGGTGCAGTTATTAGGCTCAAGCTCGCTGGTAGCCACGCCCTGCGAGGCCGATTTTTCCAACACCATCGGACCAGACGTTGCGCAGTATTTCCAGACGGTCAATCTCAACAGTCGCGACCGCGTTGCACTGTTCCGCCTCGCCCACGATGTCGCCGTGTCGGCTTTTGGTAGCCGCCAGACACTCTACGAACGCTTTTTTTTCGGCCCGCAGAACATCATGGCATCGATCTATTTTGATCTGTACGACAAAGACGAAATGATCGCGCGTGTTGAGACGCTGCTGGCAAGTTCCTGACCCGCTCTTCGCAGGTCCGAATTCACGCGGACCTGCATCGCAACGTGAGCACTACACGGCACTCCCCGCTACGAGTACAAACTCGATCCTGCCGGGATGACCGCCGGCTACTCGCCGTCCGTATCACCTAGCGCCGCTGAGAATTGCGCCAACAGGTCGTACAGGGTCTTTAGTTTCTGGCCGCCAAATTCAATGGCAATTGCAGCGTACAAAGCCTCGGCGTCGGGTGCTACTTCGTCAAACAGTCTGCGACCGCGATTGGTGAGCGCAAACATTACGCGACGTTGATCACTGACATGCGCGCTGCGCTTGACCAGACTTTGCGCTTCAAAGTACTGCAGGATGCGCGTCAGACTCGGCGCCAGCAGAATGCTACGCCGCGCCAGCTCACGACCGTCGAGCGCTTCATCAGCTGCCAGCACGCGTATCACACGCCACTGTTGTTCGGTCAAACCGTGCCTGCGCAACATCGGGCGGAAACGCGCCATCGCCGCTTCGCGCGCTTTTAACAGTTGTAAAGGTAAGGAGAGTTCGATGTCGCGCAGAAAGCCATTGGGCCGCGCGCCGGTCACGCGGCCGCCGGCGGCTCTGCGTGTCGCGCCCGCGCTCACACGGGTTCAGCCACAACAGTATTGGACAAAACACCAATACCCGGCACCTCCACTTCAACCACGTCGCCGGGCCGCAGATATTTCGGCGGATCAAAACGCGCACCCGCGCCGTTAGGCGTGCCGGTGGCAATGATGTCGCCGGGTTGCAGACGATAAAACGTTGAGAGGTAACTTATAAGGTAGCGAAATGGAAATAGGAGATTAGCCGTGACATCGTTTTGTCGTTGCTCGCGATTGACACGGGTCATCACCCGCAACTCGCCCATCGGATCAAGCTCATCGGCGCTGACCAGCCAAGGTCCCATCGC
>JAYUQF010000291.1:0-1589 GCA_043756885.1 Pseudomonadota bacterium | reverse complement strand
TCCAGCTATTTGATCTATGCCCATTTTTTTCGTCCTGCTATTGCTCTTCATCGGCCTGCCGATGATAGAGATCTATGTCCTGATCAAGGTCGGTCATGAGCTCGGCGCGCTTTGGACCATCGCTTTGTTGATAGCCATCGCCGCACTCGGCAGCGCGCTGTTACGCCTGCAGGGGCTCGCGACCCTGGCAAATGTGCAGGCCGCCATGGCCCGTGGCGAGCTGCCGACTGAAGCGATACTGGAAGGCCTGGTCTTGTTGCTTGCGGGTGTATTAATGGTGACACCGGGTTTTGTCACCGACATTGCGGGCTTTTTGTTTTTGTTACCGCCGGTGCGGCGCGGCTTGGCACGGGCACTGGGCGCGGGTCTCATGCTGCGCGTGATGCGCAGCGCCGGAATGCGCCCAGCGGGCGCGAGCGGCAAGCCCCCACCCCAGGTACTGGAAGGTGATTACCGCGTCGACCGGGATCCTTGACAGGCGCCGCGCCTCACAGCGCGCAGAGCTTGGTCGCCGCGGCGCGCAGGGTCTCGTCTTCCTTGCAAAAACAGAACCGCACATAACGCTGCGCTGGCGGCGTCTGATAAAACACCGACATCGGTATCGCCGCGACGCCAATCTCCTTGGTCAGCCATTCCACCATCTGCCGGTCTTCCAAGCTTGAAACGGCGCTGTATTCGGCCAACTGAAAAAATGTGCCGGCACTGGGCGTGAGACGAAAACGCGAGCCGGCCATGGCCGTGTTAAATAGATCACGCTTGTGTTGGTAAAATGCCGGCAGCTGCGTTAGATGTTCCGGATGCGCAGTCATGAAATCAGCCAGTGCATGTTGCAGCGGAGTGGCCGTGACAAAGGCGACAAACTGATGCACACGCTTGAATTCCACCATCAGAGCCGGCGGTGCCACACAATAGCCGGTCTTCCAGCCGGTCACGTGAAACGTTTTGCCAAACGAAAAAATCGCGTAACTACGCGCCGCGAGGCGCGCTTTACGCAACACGCTCCAGTGTGGCTGGCCGTCGTAGACCAGATGTTCATAAACCTCATCCGACACCACGATCAAGTCATGCTGCTCGCTTATCTCCAACAGCGCGTGCAAATCATCTTCATCGACCACGCTGCCCGAAGGATTATGCGGCGAATTGATCATGATCATGCGTGTGCGTGGCGTAATCGCACGCCGCACCGCTGCCCAGTCGATACGATAAGCAGGGGCCGCGAGTGTGAGGTGCACAGGCACACCACCGGCCAGCCGCACGGCCGGGTCGTAACTGTCATAGACCGGATCAAACATGATGACTTCATCACCCGGTCGCACCACGGCATGCACCGCGCAGAAAATGGCTTCGGTTGCACCCGGCGTAATAGTGATCTGGGTATCGGCATCGATGCGATGGTCGTAAAAACGCGCAACCTTGGCGGCGACCTGCTGGCGCAGAGCCGGCACACCGGCCAGCGGCGCATACTGGTTGTAACCGTGGGTGGTGTAGTAGGCCAAGCGCTCCGTCAGCGCCGCCGGGCCATCGTAATCGGGATAACCTTGGGAAAGGTTAATCGCCTGATGATCGTGCGCCATCTGCGACATGATGGT
>JAYUQF010000290.1:0-11406 GCA_043756885.1 Pseudomonadota bacterium | reverse complement strand
TGGCGCGGAACATCGGAAAGACGAAGTCGCGGACAAACTCCTCTTTCAAATCGTCGATGTAGATTTCTTTGACGCCCATCTTGGTGGCCTTGGCGCGCGCCGGTTCGAGCTCTTCGCCCTGGCCGATGTCGGCAGTGAAGGTCACCACTTCGCATTGGTATTCTTCGGCCAGCCATTTGAGGATGACCGAGGTGTCGAGGCCACCGGAATAGGCCAGTACAACTTTTTTGACTTTGAGTTTTGCCATGACGCTCAGGGGTATTACGCGCAGGCGGCATTGTGCCTAGGGGGCGTCGCCAGGTCCAGCGCGGTGCGGCTGGAAATCGCGTTCAGAGCGGGCGAAATGTCACCTGCGGTTGGCCGTGTGCGTCGTGCGCAAAATGGGCGGTAAGGGGCATATTGAGTACCAGCGTGTGTGCCGCTGTGCCGACGATATTGCTGACCAGCCGCACACCTGGCGCATCGGCAAAATCGATCAAGGCGACGATATAAGGCAAGGGGCCGGCGTAGCGTGCATCGAAGGCGTGGTGAATCTCAGTCCAGCTGAAGAGCGTGCCACGCGGCTCTACTTGTCGCCACTCAATGCCTGCACCTTGGCAATGGGGACACAGTGGCATGGGATACCAGTGAAAGCGTGCACAAGCGGGGCAGTAGGGAAAACACAGTTGGCCGTGCGCAAGGTGCACAAAGTGCGGCGCAAATTGTGCATCGTCATCGACCACTAGCGCCTGTCCCGTCCCAACAGCAGCACGCCATAATCGGGAATCGACCAGCCGCCGACCAGACCGATTTCAGCATGCGGGACCTGCGCCGCACCGGCCGCACCGCGCAATTGGCGCACCGCTTCGATGACATGTTCAACACCGAGCAGATAACTGTAGGAGAGCAGCCCGCCGTGGGTATTGACCGGCAGCCCGCCATGGATGCCGATACCGCGTTCACGCACAAAAGCGGGTGCTTCACCACGTGCGCAAAATCCCAGATCTTCCAGCTGCATAAGCACTGAGATCGTAAAACAGTCGTACAGTTCGGCGAAGTCGATGTCGGCAATGGTGATCCCCGCTTCGCGCAGCGCACGCTGACAGGCGCTTTGTGCACCGGTCACCCGAAAGATCTCAGGCTGCTGCGTGAAGATGTCGTCGCCACTCCAGGGTTCGCTGGCAAAACTCGAAGCCAGCACCCGCACCGGCGCTTGGCGTAAGTCCCGTGCGCGTTCAACGCTGGTCATGATGAAGGCGCCCACACCATCGCTGATCAAACAGCAGTCGGGCACGCGCAACGGCGAGGCGATCATACGCGCGGCACGATAGCTCTCCAGGGTCATTGGGGCACGCGCCTGGGCCGATGGATGAAGCCGCGCATTATCACGATGGCTGATCGCAACAGCAGCCAGATCGGCATCGGTCATGCCGTATTCATGCATGTAGCGGCGCGCCCAGAGTGCAAAATAACTGGGCTGCGCGTTAAAGCCATAGGGCTTCTCGAAGGCCATCTTGGCCGGATACATATCGTGGAAACCGTAAGGCCCACTCGCGCGTGAACCCCAATCGACACCAAAATAAAACAGCACCGTGCGCGCCTTGCCGGCGTTGATCGCAAGCTTGGCCAACTCGGGCGCACAGGCCACACCCACGCCGCCAAACGAGTTGCCGCCGTCGAAGCAGCGTTTTATTCCAAACTGTGCAGCGATGAATTCACGCGGCACGGTGTGCGGCATGATGACACCATCGGTAATGATGGCGTCCACTTCATTCGCCGCCAGCCCGGCATCATCCAGCGCGAGCTGTACCGCTTCGATGGAAAGGTGTCGGATGCTCTTGCTTGAGCGCCGCACCGGTGCGGTCTGACCCACGCCAACGATGGCTATATCCATGGTGGTGCTCGATACGTGTACAACGCTACCGCGTACAGCAGGCACGCGGGCAGCACTATTGGGTTTTTACATGTTAAACACGCACAACTTGTTGCCGTCGAGATCGCGGAAATAGGCAGCGTAAAAACCATCACCACGGGGGCCGGGTGCACCTTCGTCATTGGCACCCAGTGCCAGGGCCTTGGCATGCAGCTTATCAACTTGTGCGGTGTCGCTGACAAATAGCGAGGTCATGTTGCCATTGCCCGGTGTGGCAGCGTTGCCATCAAAAGGTTTGATGACACAGACCATCGGCGCGCCGGGTGCATTGCCCCAGCCGATAAACCGATCGTTCTGCATGGCGCGCTTGGCACCTTGTAATGCCAATAATTCGTCGTAAAAGTGGCCAGCTTGTTCAATGTTATTCGTGCCGAGTGTGACGTAGCCGATCATGGGAAACCCTCCAGATGGTGATGATGATTGAATTGCGTGCAGGTGATGCAACCCGCTCTCGCATGATACGAAGGCCCGGCTCAAGCGTCGAGCGCACGGGCAAAAGCGGTCAGGAAAGCGACGGGTGCTTCGGCGTGGGGCCAATGCCCACCGCCGGCAATGGTCTCTAAACAGTAATGTGGAAACCATTTTGCGATCAGCGGCAGATGTTCGTCGCCAACCCGGTCCGACAGCGCACCGCGTATAAACCAGGACGCACCATCGTAGTGGGCGCCAGCGGCGACCGGCAATGGGCCAAGGATGCTGGCCATGTCGCGCTTGAGGGTCGTGAGGTTCAGTCGCCAGCGCGCTAGGCCCTGCTCAAACAGCAGATTTTGCAGAATGAATAAACGCACCGAGGTTTCAGGGATGGCGCTGGTCAAAGCGCGGTCGGCATCAGCGCGTCGTGCGATGGTGCGCAGGTCCAGCGCCTGCAGGGCATCGATGATATCGACAAAGCGGTCAGGGTAGCTGACCGGCGCGATATCAACACTTACCAGTCGGCGCAGCCCGCGCGGATCGTTGAGGGCGAGCGTCATGGCCGCCTTGCCGCCCATGCTGTGACCAACCAGGGTGAATTCATCGAGCGCAAGGGTCACGAACAAACGCCGCACATCGGCCACCATATCAAGATAATTCATCGTCTGGGTATGGGGTGAAGCGCCGTGATTACGCAGGTCGACCAAATGAAATTGATAACGCGAAGCCAGTGCGCGGGCGACGGTGATCCAGTTACGCCCGGCACCAAACAGCCCATGTAGTACCACCACCGGCGGGCCCTCACCGAGCGACTCTACTTTTAAGTCCACCGCGCTCATCGTTCACATTTCCCGCAGCGACGGTGGCACCCGCGCTGCATTGAGATAACGTTGCGGCCAGAAACGCAGTAGCGCGATGTCCTCATCGATGCCATCCATCACCGCATAATTGCAAAAGTGCTCAGGCGCGACCCAGGCATAGTGTGTGTGCTCGTGATTGAGTCTCACCGTGCCGGCCCGCCAGCGGCGATGAAAAAGATGGATCGCGTAGATGCCGCCGTAGTAGGTGTCACGGAGGGGGCCGAGGTAGCGCAACAGCTGCGCTTGGTGACCCGGGCCGATTTCTTCTTCCAGTTCGCGCCACGCCGCATCCGCGGCCGATTCACCGGGCTCAATTTTGCCGGCTGGCAGCCCCCACAGTCCTGCGCCCAAGCGCGCTTGCGCAGCGCGTTTCAGCAGCAGCAATTCGCCGGCTTCGTTCTGCAACAAATTCAGCGCATAACACGCGACCGGTGGCGCCGGGCTAAAACCGTCGCCGCTCACCGCGACAATGTCCTATAACAATTCATGCTTACAGCCCAATCAAACATGCCGCGCATCGAAGTTCATCACTATCAAGCCCTGAAGTGTCAGGAGTATAACGAGCGCGCACGGGTCATGGTTCGCGCAGCTGCCCCCAAGCCATAATGTGCGTCGCGACCCAAGCTGATGACCACCGGCCACGGCGGCCATACCATGACTGTCGGACTGTGCACGCTCCTCGGCTGCGACCTCATCTAAAGAATATCCAGCTCTGCCCGCTATCCCCTTGAGCCACCACGGTATGCGGCGCGCGCGGCGCCTGGCGAGGCGTCCAGGGAGCGAAATTTGGCAGGGCCGACATGCAGCTACGTACCTTCTTAACATTGCTTGTGACTTTGTTTCTGCCGCTATGGCCAGTGCACAGTCCGGCCGCTGACACATCCAAAATCGAACTGGTGATCCTCAACTGGGCCGACTACATCGACCCTGAGGTCGTCGCAGACTTTGAAGCCAAATACCAGGCCAAAGTGCGTGTGGTCAATTTCGAAGATGATGACAACCGTAACCAGTTGCTGCTTGCCACCAATGGTGATGGTTACGACCTGGTGCTGGTCAACGAGACCCATGTCGGGCTCTATCGCGCCCACGGCTGGCTGGCCAAACTGAGCGCGGCCGAGGTACCGAATCTCAAACACCTTGATCCCAGTTGGATGGACAAGGCGCGCGACGCCAGCGGTTACGCATTGCCCTATTTCTGGGGCACGCTCGGTATTGCTTACCGCCGCGATCTGGTCCGCACTCCACCCCAGCACTGGGCCGATTTGTTCACGCCGAGCGCTGACCTGCGCGGCCGCATCGCGATGTTGAGCTCGCAGCG
Source organism: Pseudomonadota bacterium (assembly GCA_043756885.1). GTDB lineage: Bacteria > Pseudomonadota > Gammaproteobacteria > JADJYF01. The sequence continues at coordinate 6,905 of JAYUQF010000290.1, read as the reverse complement.
CGAACTGCTCGGTATGGCTCTCAAAGCCGGGGGGCACTCGGTGAATAGTGTCGAGCACAGTGAAATCGACGCGGCGATGTCCTTACTGCTGGCGCAGAAGTCCGCAGTGCGTGCTTATCAGCAAGCCTTGCTGAACGAAAAATCCGAGCTCGTTACCGGTGAAGTCAGCATGCGTATGATGTTCAACGGTGACGCGCTGCTGTTGCGGCAATTTAACAACAATATCGACTATGTCGTACCGCCCGAAGGCACAGGGTTATGGGTCGACTATCTGACGGTGATGGCAAACGCACCCAATCCCAAGCTTGCGTACGCGTTCCTCGATTATCTGAACGAACCGGCCGTCGCCGCCAGAAATGCAGCTTTTGTTAACTACGCCACGCCCAATCAGGCTGCTGCCAAACTCATGTCTTCCGACTATCGCGGCAATCCGAGCATCTATCCGTCGGCGAACACCCTCGCTAATTCAGAATTGTTCACGCCCTTGCCGCCCCGCGCGCTCAGTTATCGCAACAGCCAATTCTCCCACTTATTGCAAAATTGAACGTCCGGCGTAAGCCGCCATGAAACTTCACGCCAAGATCCCAGCGCTGGTATTACCGCTGGTTGTTGCGCCACTGCTGGTGCTGGGCGCATTTGCCTATTCGAAAATTCACGACAATATGCACGAGCGGGTCGAAGGCGACGCCGCGCGGGCGTTGCGTACGGTGAGCAACCAACTCAAACAGGAAACCGCCGCCGCGCGCGGTAACCTGCAGTTATTCATGAGCAACATCGTGGTCGGTAAGTATGCGACCACTGCCGATGAAGACGAACGTTACTCTCTACTGCAGCAGCCACTATTGGAAGTATTCAAGGCCTGTCAAAGCGCCTTTCCCAGCTATTTCGAGATTCGCTTTTTATTGCCCGATGGTTATGAAGATGCGCGCCTCACACGTGCCAAGCTCGGCAATCAGTCGGACGACGAAAGTGCAAGCCCGTGGTTCAAGCACCTGACCCGTAACACACAGACCGACTACGCCACGGTTTATGTCCACCCCGATACCCACCAACCCGCGCTATTTGTCGGTGCTGCGGTCAAGCGCCGTGACGCAACCACCCAGACCGATGAAGATGCGCCGACCTTGCGCGGTTATCTGGGCATTTCCGTTGACCTCAATGAGTTGCGTCGCAACATTGCGGAGGCGCGTATTGGTGAGTCGGGCTATCTGTTCGCCACTGACGACGAAGGCCGTCTGCTGTTTGGCCAAACCGGATTGCGCCTGCCGACGGACTTCATGACGACGGTCCGGCGCGGCATGGAAAACCGCGCTGAAGAAATCTCAGTGTTATTGAACGACCAGCCCACCGGTGTGCATATCCGTCGCGTGAACGACAATCTTCTGCTGTTCGCGGCCCATCCCGATGCCGATATGCACAATCTGATTGTGCAGGCGGTTTTAATCGTTTTATTGGGCTTGTTGATCGTGGTGGTGGTCACCGGTGGTGGCTTGGTCACGGTATTAACCCGCTATATCGTGCAGCCGGTGGAACGACTGCGCACAGTAGCGGCCGAGATCGGCAGCGGTAACTGGGATATCGAGAGCGGCATTGTCAGCCATGACGAAATTGGCGACCTCGCCCGTTCTGTCCAGTCCATGGCACGCAATCTGAAGGACGTCGACGAACGCGTGCGCTTTCTTGCTTATCACGACAACCTCACCGGCCTGCCCAACCGCGCGATGTTTCGCGACTATTTGACACGTGCGCTGTCACAAGCTGAACGCGCAGAGCAGAAACTGGGCATCCTGTTCCTTGATATCGATGGCTTTAAGCGCATCAACGACACACTGGGCCATCAGACCGGCGACCTGCTGCTGAAAGAAGTGGCGCGACGGCTGACCACCCAACTACGTGAAGAAGACATGGTGGCGCATGTCGAAGACGATAAAAGGCCCGAGGACTTGCTGGCGCGGCTCGATGGCGACGAGTTCATCGTGCTGCTGACCTCGATCCACGATCTGCATGGCCCCGGCACCGTGGCGCGACGTTTTATCAGAGCGCTTGGTCAAACCATGAATTTGAACGGCCAGCAGTGCAATATCGGTGCAAGTATCGGTATTGCAATTTATCCGGATGATGGCGCCGACGCCGGTGAATTGATCAAACATGCGGATATCACCATGTATCACGCCAAGGCCTTAGGCAAAAATGCCTATCAGTACTTTCAGTCGTCCATGAATGCCGCAGTGCTGGAACGCGCAGCATTGGAGGCCAAGCCGCGCAAGGCGATCACAGATCAACATTTGTCGCTGCACTACCAGCCGCAGATCGATCCCGTGACCATGCTTGTGGTGGGTGTAGAAGCTTTGATTCGATGGACCTGTCCCGATACTGGGCCGATCTCGCCAGGGGCTTTTATTCCGCTGGCCGAAGAGACCGGCTTGATTCTGCCCATCGGCGAATGGGTGATCAACGAGGCCTGTCGTCAGGCCAAATTATGGGATGCCCGCGGCTTGCCCGCAGTGCCCATTTCCGTCAACGTTTCCGGCGTGCAGTTTGAACGCCAGGACGTGGCCGAAATCGTGCGACTGGCAGTAACGCAGCATCAGCTGCCGGCCGGTCGTCTGGAAGTTGAAATCACGGAATCGGCCATCATGCGCCATCCCGAGCGTGCGGTGGCTGCGCTCAAAACCTTGCGTGAAGCCGGTGTTGGCGTGGCGCTCGATGAGTTTGGTACGGGTTATTCTTCCCTCAGTTATTTGCGCCGCTTTCCCCTCGATACGCTAAAAATCGATCGCAGTTTCATTATCGAAATTGATACCAATAAAGAAGATGCCGAGATCGTCGCGGCCATCGTCGCCATGGCCCATACCCTGGGCCTGCGTGTTATCGTCGAAGGGGTTGAGACCGACGCGCAGCTGCGGGTCATCGTGGCAAAACACTGCGACATCGTGCAGGGTTTTGTCTTCAGCCGGGCGTTGCCGGCCAATGAGATCCCGGCCTTGTTGGTAACGCCACTGAAACGCAGCGCCTGACGCTCCTCAGCCACTTCTCTGTACTTCAACCCGCGCGTCAAAAGCATTACTGCCAAAGGCCAGATCGCTCAGTCCATCGGGGGTTAAGGCATTGGCCGAGGAGCCGTTGAGGGTTACCGAGGGCCACCAGTTAAAGGCCATATAAACCACGCCGGCGGCGGTGTCGGTAGAGACCCGCGCGATGGCTTCCACTTCGCCAAGTTCATTGAACATACGGACACGATCGCCGGCAGTGATTGCACGTGCGGCAGCATCGTCGGGATTGATTTGAATTTCAGGACGGTGTTTTTTTGTACCTGCATGGGGCAGGTTCACATAACCAGAATTGAGAAAGTGACTGGTCTTGGCCGAGATCAGGCGCAAGGGCAGTGTTTGTCCGGCTGCCGATGCATCGTTGATAGGCACATAGTCTGGCAATGGGTCGTGGCCCGCTGCCGCGAGGCTTGCCGAATAAAACTCACATTTGCCACTCGGGGTCGTGAAACCGCCGGCCGCACGTGGGCGCCAATCATCAGGTAGCGAGAGTGGCGCCCAGCCGCGCTCCAGCAACAACTCGAAATTTATGCCATCGAGATAAGGATGGCCGCTGCCGAGCAACTGGCGGATGCGATCTTCATCGCTGGTATGCAGATAAGCCTCTTCAAAGCCCATCGCCTGGGATAAACGGCGGAACAGTTCGCTATTGGCGACCGCCTCGCCGCGCGGTGGGATGGCCGGCGGATTTAGAGCCAGATAGGTCTGGCCCCAGGAGCCCATCAATTCCCATTGTTCGAACTGCGTGGTGGCGGGCAAGACGATGTCGGCATATCGCGCGGTATCGGTCATGAATTGTTCGTGCACAACGGTGAATAAATCTTCGCGCATCAAACCTTCAATAACCCGATTCTGATTGGGCAGGGTGACCACCGGATTGAGGTTGTAGACCATAAGCCAGGTAATGGGCGGCGCCATAGCGGTGGCGGTGAGGGCCTGGCCCAGCTGAGACAAATGCACAGTGCGCGCGGCCTTGGGCACACTTGCGGGCGCCAGCACGGCCCGGTAATCCAATGCCGCGTAAAACAGATCACCCGTGAAATGACTGATACCGCCGCCCAGCTCTCGCCACGCGCCGGTCAGTGCCGGCAGGCAGGCCGCCGCACGGAAGGCCAGCGAGCCATTGGAATAACGCTCCATACCAACCAGCAAGCGGATCGCTGCTGGACGGGTGGTGGCGTATTCGTGGGCGAGCTGTTCAATATCACGCATCGCCAAGCCAGTAATCTGCGCGACCCTGCTGGGTGTGTAAGACTCGACCCGCTCACGCAGTTGCTCAAAGCCCAGGGTGTAATTAGCGATGTAGTCGCTATCGTGCAGCCCATCACGAATGATGATGTGCATCATGCCCAGCGCCAGCGCCGCGTCGGTGGCCGGTGCCAGTTGTATAAACCAGTCGGCGTGGGCGGCGGTTGGTGTACGCACCGGATCGATGACGATGACCCTCGCGCCGCGAGCGCGCGCGGCGCGGATCGCACCGCTCCATAGATGCACATTGGTCACGACCGTATTGGTGCCCCAGATCACAATCAGGCGGCTGTGGATCAGATCCTCGGGCAATAACGCGGTGCCGGCGCCGATGCTGGAAGCTACGGCATCAAAGGCGACGTTACCGCAGATCTGCCGGTCGAGTTCGGTAGCGCCCAGGCGCGCAAAAAACTGGTCGCCGGCATAACGTTGTAATACGCCGATGGTGCCGGCGAAATTGCACGGCATGGCGCATAACGGACCATGCTGTGCGATGTCGTGTTTAAGACGGGTGCTTATTTCAGCGAGCGCTTCGTCCCAGCTGAAACGCGTGAAGTTGCCGCTGCCCTTGGCACCGCTGCGGCGTAGGGGGTAAAGCAGACGCTGATCACTGTAAACCCGCTCAGGATAACGTTTGAGCTTGGTGCACAGCGCACCCTGGGTGAAGGGGTGATCGGGAGTGCCGTGCACCTGGCTCGCGCGGCCCTGATCATCAATCGTGACCTGCCAGGCGCAGGTGTCGGGACAATCATGGGGACAGGCACCGTGGACTTGTTTCATCGTGCGCGCTCGTGCTGCGGGGTCGTCATCATGCGCCTCTTGGTCATCGTGCTCCAAGGGCTGTGAGGTGTCCCGCTGGGTACTTTCGCCAGTGAAATAATTGTGTTCAAGTTTGACCAGGGTCCTTAGCCCAGGGGAAATTCACATGGCCATGCTCCGCACTGACGACGGCGTCAATCTTTATTATGAAGAAGCCGGCAGCGGCACACCGATTGTATTTGTGCATGAATATGCGGGCGACATTCGCAGTTGGGAGGCACAGCTGCGACATTTTTCCCGCCGTTATCGCTGTATCGCTTTTAACGCACGGGGTTATCCGCCGTCCGACGTGCCCGTTGCGGTGGACAGTTATTCCCAGGCCCGCGCGCGCGACGATATTCTCGCCGTGTTCGATGGTTTGGGCCTGGCCCGTGCCCACGTGGTGGGTTTGTCGATGGGGGCCTTTGCGACCTTGCATTTTGGTATGCGCTACTCGGCCCGTGCCCTGTCACTGGTGGTGGCGGGTTGTGGTTACGGCGCCCATCCCGATGCGTATGCCGAATTCCAAGCCCATGCGCGCGATAACGCCACCCTGATCCGCAGCGAGGGCATTGCTGCTTTTGCAGCGTCTTATGGTCAGGGCCCGGGTCGTGTGCAATTGCGTGAGAAAGACCCGCGCGGCTTTGAAGAATTCCTGCGCATTTTCAGCGATCACTCCACCCTGGGATCGGCCAATACCATGGAGGGTTACCAGGCACGTCGTCCTTCGTTATATGACTTAAAAGCGGAGTTGGCGGCGATTACCGCGCCAACTTTGATCGTGGCCGGTGATGAAGATGATCCAACACTGGAACCGTCGTTATTGATGAAGCGCTGCATTTTGAGCGCGGGCCTGGCCGTTTTGCCCCGCAGCGGCCATGTTCTGAATCTGGAAGACCCCGCGCTGTTCAATCATTTGGTGGAGGCATTTTTTCATCAAATTGAAAGCGGTCGCTGGCGGGTGCGCGCAGCGTGATGACGGCGGGCGCCTTGGCTGGCATTAAGGTCTTGGACCTTACCCGCGTGCGCGCCGGGCCAAGCTGTGTGCGCAACTTTGCCGACTGGGGCGCGGACGTGATCCGTATCGAACAACCGGGGGACGGTGAGGACGGCTTCGGCCCGCGTCACGGCGCCGACTTTCAAAACCTGCATCGTAATAAACGCTCACTGACTCTCAATCTGAAAGACCGACGAGGTGTCGCGTTATTGAAGCAGCTGGTTGAGCACGCCGATGTGCTGGTGGAAAACTACCGCCCGGCAGTGAAGAGCCGCTTGGGCATCGATTATGAAACCTTGGCGGCGCTCAACGGGCGCTTGATCTACGCCAGCATTTCCGGCTTTGGTGAAACCGGTCCCTATCGTGATCACGCCGGTTTTGATCAAATAGCCCAAGGTATGGGCGGCCTTATGTGGACCACCGGCTTTGCCGGGCAGGGACCGTTGCGCGCCGGCACGCCAGTGGCCGACCTAAGCGCAGGCTTGTACGCCGCCCTGGGCATCCTCATCGCCCTGCAGGAACGTCACCGCTCAGGACGTGGCCAATGGGTGCAGACTTCGCTGCTGGCGGCAATGGTGGCGATGATGGATTTCCAGGCGGCGCGCTGGTTGGTGGACGGTGACGTGCCGGGTCAGGCCGGCAACGATCATCCGACCTCGATGCCCACCAGTGTGTACCCCACTGCCGATGGTTTTGTGAACATCGCGGCCAGCGGCAATGCCATATTCGGGCGCCTGTGTTCAGCACTGCATGTGGAGCACCTGGCCGATGAGCCGGCATTTTGTACCGCCGCACTGCGTTCCTTGCATCGG
>JAYUQF010000289.1:0-4014 GCA_043756885.1 Pseudomonadota bacterium | reverse complement strand
CCACGCGGTAAAAGCGCGGAAAGTTGTGTCCACAGCGCTCCAACACGCCGCTGAAAGCAGCAACGTCGTCGTGATAAGCAGCCAGGGAGGTCAGCTTGGCGTTATTGAGATTGGTCTGCATCCACGCATCGTAAGCGCCGTCGCCTCCCCATTGCGTTTTGACAGTGGCGTAACGCGCACGCAGCTCGTCATACAGGCGCGCCTTGTGCAGGCGTTTCTGCGTGTCAGATAGCGGTGCGGTAAAAGCGCTATCGAGACGTTGGCGAAAGTCTTGGACGAGGGCTACGAATGCCGCTTCGTGTGCCCGTTCCACCCGATAGCGTTGCATTGCTGCGGGGTCTTGGCTGAGCCACAGGGCCATGCCGGCTTGCGCCACCGCCATCGCAAAGCTTTCGTTAAACGTAGTATCTGCGGCGATATAGAGCTGCTGGTGGGCCAGTTCATGGAAGAGGGTGTCGACCACCCGCCCATCGTCCCAGCGCAACACCGTGTTCAGTAGCGGGTCGTTCAGCCAGCCCAAGGTTGAGTAGGCTGCAACACCACCGACAAAAGTGTCGTAACCGCGTGCTTGCAAGGTCGCGGCATGCAGTCGGGCGCGGGCCTGGCTGAAAAAGCCGCGGTAGTCCAGGCAGCCCAGCAGGGGATAACAAGACGGATGGGGTGTAAGCGAGAGCTCGGGGGCAGCAAACACGTTCCACACCACATAGTCGCGCCCGACATCGGCATATTGGCGATAACTGCCATGATCGGGCAGGGCCAGATGTGTTGCGGCAAAACGCCGTGCGCGCACCACCAGCTCAAGCTTGGTCCGCAAAGGCGCTGGCAGATCGTGTTGCGCCAGCAAGTGTTCTATTGATTGTTGGCGTTGCCAGACCTGCAACTGCCCCAGCAGTGCTTGCTGGTAGTAGTCGAGCGAGGCGCAGCCACCGAGCATCATCACCAGTAATAAACCGAGGCTAGCGGCACGCCGGCGCCGCGCGGTGGCAAGCTGGACGCTGATATTGTTTGGACTTAGGCTTGCGGGCATGGTGCGTTCGGGGGTAGCCGCTTCGGTCTGGCGCTGCGCATTGCGCTGGTAGCAGAGTATCGCCGCCACGTGGGGCATGCGAGCACACAGTGCGCCGACAGCCCGGGCTCAGATTTTTGTTATCGGTGGCGCGTAGTCGGGAGCCGAGCGCGTGTTAGCTGATCCAATCACGGAAACGATAATGAACAGTATCACGACAGCACCGCTCATTCAGGTCGCCGCGCTTGGCGCTCTGTGCGACCACGATGGACTTGTATTGGTTGATTGTCGTTTTGACCTGCAGGCGCCTGAAGCCGGCTATGCGGCCTATCTTGAGGGTCATATCCCTGGCGCCAGCTATGCCCATCTTGATCTGGATCTGAGCGGCCCACCGCGCAGTGATCAGGGTCGCCATCCCTTGCCCTCGCCGGCGCATCTGTGCGCACTGTTTGGCGCGCTCGGCATCGCGGCGGGCCAACGTGTGGTGGCCTATGACGATAGTGGCGGCATGATTGCCGCGCGCTTGTGGTGGATGTTGCGTTATATGGGACACACGGCGGTTGCAGTACTCGATGGGGGCTGGCAGGCCTGGGTGAACGGCGGGGGCGCCATTAAGAGCGGCGTTGAGCAGTGCCGGCCACGTCGGTTCGAGGGCGTACCGCGCCGCGATCGACTGATCACGCTGGACGAGGTCGCGAGTATCGCGACGCTGGTTGATGCCCGCGCGGCGCCACGCTTTCGAGGCGAAGTTGAACCTCTCGACAAACATGCCGGCCACATTCCCGGTGCGCACAATCATTGTTGGCAGAATAATCTTGGCGTCGATGGGCGCTTCGCGGCGCCACCCACACTTATTCAACAGTGGCGCGACAGTCTTGGTATCCTGCCCGACGCCGCTACCGTGCACTACTGCGGCTCGGGCGTATCGGCCTGCCATAACGTTTTGGCGCAGGTTGCGGCGGGTCTGCCCGAACCGCGTCTGTATTGTGGATCTTGGAGCGAGTGGTGCCGAGACGATAGTCGGCCACGTACGACTGGTGGAGAATCGCGATGATGAGTTTGCTGACTGGATGCCGCATGCCGCGCACTCGCATTGGGTGGTCGCCTGCCCGCTGGCGCCATTTTTGTATGGCCACACTGGTGCTGTTAAGCCTGCCGCTATGGGCGGCTCCAACGGACATCATCGTACTGCTCGACAACTCCGGCAGCATGCGCCACAACGACCCGAGCTTTGCCTTGAAAGGTGCGATCAACAAGTTCTTTACAAACCTGCCCGCCGATACCCGCGCCGGTGTGCTCATTTTTGATCAGAAAGTCACCTATCCCGTACCAATGGCCGCGGTCGATGATGCCGTGCGGGCTGCGGTCACTGCTAGCCTCACCAAGGTCGACTATCGTGGCCAATACACCAATATTCCAGCCGCCATGGAGCGCGCTATTTACGAATTAAAAACCACCGGGCGCAAGGACGCTGCCAAGATCGTGGTCTTCATGACTGACGGTATTGTTGATACCGGCAATCCGGCAGTTGATGCCGAAAAAACCAAGTGGTTACGCGACGAGCTGGCTGTAGAGGCTGCCGATAACGGCATACGCATCTTTGGTGTCGCGTTTACTGAGAATGCCGATTTTTTTCTCATCCAATCGCTGGCCAAAAAAACCAGCGGTGAATATTTCCGCGCGCTCAAGCCCGATGACCTCGATGCGGTGTTTGCCAAGGTGGAAGAGCGCCTGGGCGCGGGGCCGGTTGTAAGCGCGCCGGCTGCGCTGCCACCCGCCACACCTGAACCGGCCACGGCTGTGGTAGCTGCGCCAGCGGCTGCCACTAGCACAGATGCTTGCCTGGCGGCGCTGCCTGCCGATGATCGCGACGCGATCGAACAGATGGCATCAGCCGCAGGAACGACTGCGGCGGCACTGTGTGCAGAGATGGCAAACACGCCGGCCGGGCAGCCGGTGGTAACCCCGGCGCCAGCGCCGACGAGCGCTACCGACACCGAAACTAATACCGACTCGACCATGGGCGTGGCGCTGGTGGCCGGTTCTGCTGTGGTTCTTCTGCTTGCCGCGGGTGTGCTTATTTTCATTTTCCTCAAGCGTCGCAACCCCGCGACGCCAGCTGTTGAACCCGCTCGCGGACAGGCTGCCGCGACGTTTGCTGCGCCACCGCGTGTGCCCGAAGCGTTTATCAAAGACATCAACGGCATTACCCAAGAACCGGCCGTCCAGCTCACTGCCAAACCGCTCATAATCGGTCGGATAGCCGGCACCGATCCCGATCATGCTGATTATTTTGTCGTGGAAATGGCGACCGTAGGCCGCCGCCATGCGGTAATTCGTTATCGCGATTTCTGCTTCTGGCTTGCCGACCAAGGCAGCGTTAACGGCACGTACTTGAACGGCGAGCGTATCGAAGGCGAACGGCAGCTCAAACACGGCGACCGGGTGCGGTTTCACAAATACGAATTTGAGTTCTCCATGCCGGAGATGGCAAACGCGGACCATACGGTATTCGCTGACCCGCTGAACCGCACCATGGTGGGCGATGTGGATACCATGGTCGGAACTGCGGCTGTGATGGCTGGCGGTGCTGTGGCCGCCGACGTGATTGCGCGCGCCGGGGCCCACGACGATGACGATGACGACGTTTTCGATCTCACCGGTGGTGCACCAGCACCGCGAGCGGGTGATGCTGGTCGCAGCGCCGATGATGACAGCGAGTTGGTTTCGCTTGATGGCGATTTTGCAGACGATGACGAAGCCGACGAAGCGACCGCGTTGCCGGTCAATCTTCGTTCCGGAATTCTGTCTGGCACAATGGCACGAGCTGAGGCCGAATTCGACGCCGAGGCGTCGGCCTTTTTCGACGAAGATGATCTGGCAGTGACTGCCACACCGTACAGTAGCACCGTCATAGAACGCGGTCCGATGCTGCGCCTGGATGATGAAGCAGACGATGCGCTCGACGAAGACACCATGCAGATGCCCGCTGTTGAATTCACCCCGCG
>JAYUQF010000288.1:0-4020 GCA_043756885.1 Pseudomonadota bacterium | reverse complement strand
GCAGCCAGCACTGCGCCTGCTGCACTCGCCCACGGCTGAGTGCCCGATTCTTGAGCTTGCCCGACGCCGCCAGGCAAGCATCCAACCCCGCGCTGACGTGTCAGCTCCCGATGTTCAATAACCAACAGTGGCGAGAGCGTCGTTATACCTGTTAGCCTGCCCGCGCTTTTGCCTGACGTACAAAGAAAAAACAAAAATGAGCTTGCTGTTTTCCCTCGTCAGTCTGGTGGGCGCCTTCCTGTTGTTTCAGGTCCAGCCCATGATCAGCAAATTCATCTTGCCGTGGTTTGGTGGCAGTCCCAGCGTGTGGACCGTATGCATGCTGTTTTTTCAGGTGATGCTGTTCGGCGGGTACAGCTACGCGCATTTCCTGTCCAAGCGCAGCTCGCGCAGTCAGGCCATCATTCATGGTCTGTTGTTATTGATCGCCGCTTTGCAGCTGCCGGTAGTACCCAACGACGCCTTAAAACCCGACGGCAGCGGTGACCCGTCCTGGCAAATTTTTCTGCTGTTGTTCACTACCGTAGGCCTGCCCTATTTTGTGCTGTCGGCCACCAGCCCCTTGGTGCAGACCTGGTATGGACGGGTGTTCCCGGGGCGCGTGCCTTATCGGCTATATGCCCTGTCGAACATCGGTTCGCTGGGTGCTTTGTTGACCTACCCGGTATTGATCGAAACACGCTGGGATGTAGTCGCTCAAGCCAGCATCTGGTCGGTGGCTTACGCTGCGTTTGCGATCCTTATGATGGCTTGCGCGGTGGTCGAGTGGCGTCGGGGTAGCGTGTTCGAGCGTGGCACAAGTGCCCCTTCCGTGAGTGCGCCTACTGGCCCACCACCGGGTTGGGGTCGCCGCCTGTTATGGGTTGCGCTGCCCGCGTTTGCATCGGTCATGTTGTTGTCGACCACCAATCACGTGTGTCAGGACGTAGCCGTGATCCCGTTCCTGTGGGTAGTGCCACTGGCTTTGTATCTGCTGTCGTTCATTATTTGTTTTGATCATCCCCGCTGGTATGCGCGGCCAGTGTGGGGCGTGCTGGCGATGATCGCCTTGTTCCTGAGCGCGGGCTGGGAAGATCTACCGTGGGTGGATACCCGCGAGTTTGGTATCGCGGCAGAAATCGCCGTGAATTTTCTCGCGATGTTTTTTGTGTGCATGGTGTGTCATGGCGAGTTGGCGCGCAAAAAGCCGGGCCTTGCCCATCTGACCGAATATTATTTGTTCATGTCCGCTGGCGGTGCGTTGGGTGGGCTGGTGGTGAGTCTTATTGCACCGCTGATTCTTACCACTTACCTGGAGTGGTCCTTAGGCCTGCTGGTGGGCACGGCCGTGGCGGCGTGGGTGGTCTACCGTGATCTCGCCGGCGGTGGGGCACGGCAGTCACCACGTTTTGCCGGTTTTGCCGTGGGTGTGGTGGCGGTGGGCGCGCTGTATCTCATCCAGGCTTGGCAGTTTGTCCCGGATCACGCCATCGCCCGTTCGCGCAATTTTTACGGCACGCTGAAAACCTCAGAGCGTGAGACGGTGCCGGAGCAGCCGGGTGAGCAAGTGCTGGCCTTCCGCACCCTGCACTGCAACGGCACTGAACATGGTCGCCAATTCACCCGCGCTGATCTACGCCGTGAGCCTTTGTCTTACTACGGTACGGAAACCGTCCTTGGACAACTTCTGACGGCACTGCAAAACAACAACCGCGCCCGGATTGGTGTAGTCGGCATGGGCACCGGCACACTGGCGAGTTATGGTGTGGCCGGCCAGACCTATCGTTTCTACGAGATCAATCCCGAGGTTGTTACCACCGCACGGGCTTATTTCACGTTTGTTGATGACATGCTGGCACGTGGCGGTATCTACGAGTTGGCGCTGGGTGATGCGCGCCTCGCGCTGGAACACGAAAGCGATCAACATTTTGATGCGCTGGTGCTGGATGCTTTCAGCGGTGATTCGGTACCGGTGCATCTGCTCACCCGCGAAGCGTTTGCCATCTACCAGCGCCATCTTGTGCCAGGTGGGGTGATTGCCATCCATATCACCAATCGTTATCTGAACCTGGCGCCGGTGGTGAAGCGTTTGGCAGATGAATTTGGTTTTGCCACCACCCGCGTAAGCGTGCAGAACGCGCACCGCGTTGGCCACTACCGCCCTGACTACCTGCTGCTGAGCAAGGATGAACAACGCTTAAAACCCTATCCACCGCTGCCGCCGCCCTATGCACGGGATATCCCCGATGTCGCGCTGTGGACCGACCGCGCCCATAACCTGTTTCAGATCCTCTATACCCGCTGAGCCCGATGGCACAGCGGGCGATGACGTCCCTTCGAAATCAGCGCGCGATGGGGTAAGGTTTGTGCCCGGCCGGCGATTCTGCCGACCCACCTACAAGGACAAAAACATGGCGCAAGCAAGTGCTCGACACATTCTCGTCTCCAGCGAAGAAAAGTGCAGCGAACTCAAACAACAAATAGTCGATGGTGCGGATTTTGGCGACGTCGCGCGCGCCCATTCGAGCTGCCCGTCCAAAGCCCAGGGTGGTGATCTCGGTTCTTTCGGGCCGGGCATGATGGTGCCGGAGTTCGACAAGGTGGTGTTCAATGACGCGGTGGGCGTGGTGCACGGGCCGGTTAAAACGCAGTTTGGTTATCACCTACTCGAGATCACCAGCCGCACGGCTTAAATCGCGTCTCGCTGCTGGCAGCCGGGCCATATTTCTGGTCCGGTTAGCTCGCTAAAAGCACTCAGCGGCAGATTGCGCGAATCAGCTGCCGCCAACATGGATAATTTGCCCGGCACGCACTGATGCCAGGGCCCGCAGCAATGCTGGCACAAGCAGTCGCAAAGTTTCAACGCGGTTGTTTATCGCGATGAGCACCACCACAGCCATTGTTAAGGTTGCGGGATTCTGTTGATACTCAAGATTCCGGTCACCAGTGACGAGCACATCGAACTCTGCGCTCGCGGTGCGCAGCAGTTCTCCGTTTTGCAAGCCGGCCCATCCGCGGTGATGAACGGACTGTACAAAATGTCCTGGGATTTCGAGTCCGAATTTTCGCGGAACCGACTCGTCAAGCAGCACGCGCATCGGAAGTGAATACGTTGCGCGCGAGCTCTAGCGCTGCGATGGCCTGGTCTCTTGGAACCGAAGGGTACTCGTCGAGGAAGACGTTGAGGCTATCACCAGCCTCCAAGTAGTCGAATAGGATTTTCACGGGAACCCGTGTTCCAACGAACACCGGCGTGCCTCCCAGAATGTCGGGATCTCGGTGTACGATTTGCCTAGGGTCCACAGCGATGACCTCCAACTTCGATGGGATTGATAGTATCTCGACCGTGCTGCCAGCGTCTAACGGACAATCGCCAGCGTGCGCAATGATCTCGTTGTCTTTGTGAGAGGAGCGCGGCAATCCGCTTCAATAAATCGCGCACCGCGCCACCTCATGAGGTTCGCCGCATCGGCTGTGGGCAGAGCGCGCACCCGGCCGCCACAGTTCGCTGCCAGCCTCTATTCAGGATAACGCCAGGCGTGCAGCGGCTGTTCGGCGCTTTCATCTATGGTCCACTGCGGTAGCGCCAAACCGGCTGCGACCTTAACCATCACCATGCGCACGCGCGTGCCGATGCCAACACGCACGATTTGATCGGGTGGCGCAAAGCTGCCATCCGCCAGCACCAGATTACCGCCCACCCGCAACGCATCGTGTGCACCGGGCGCGCCTTTTTGTGTATCGAGATCAACCAGCAAGATGAGGTAAGGCACCTTGTCCTTAAAAGCCGGTTGAATAGCGTGATGCACCTCGCCGTAGGAATGCACGGTGCCGGTGCCGGGCACCACGACCCAATCACTGCCACGCTCGCCGGTCCATGGACAAGCCGTTGTCGGCGGATAGCGCAACAGACCGTGTTGTGTGCCACGTTGCAAGCGGAACTCGCCGGCCGCGCAGTACTTGAAGAACTCACGATTCTCACCGTCGAGATCCTCGACGGTCAGCATCATTCCCATGTATTCGCCTTGGATGGGCATCGTG
>JAYUQF010000287.1:0-4025 GCA_043756885.1 Pseudomonadota bacterium | reverse complement strand
CCGCGCGCCGGGTTTCAAGCACCACGATACCGGCGATGATGAGCCCCGCGCCGACGATCTGCACGGTGTGCATCACTTCGCCCAGGATCACACTCGCCAGAATCAAGGTCGATGGTGGACCGATGGTACTGACTACCGCCGCGCGCTGCGCGCCGATACGTTTGATGCTGGCCGAAAACAAAAACAAGGGCAGCACGTTGGTGAGCGCCGTCATCAGCGCAATCAACCAGAACGCGTGGGACGGCAGTGCCAATACACGGGCAAAACCGTCGCCGCTGAAAAACACGGCATGGGCACTGAGTGCCACCACCGCGGCCAACGTTGCATGCACGATAAAAGGCACGCTGCCGGTGACCACGGCGACCCGCTCATTGGCCATCATGTAATACGCAAAAAATCCGGCCGAGCCCAATACCAAGGCCGCCCCCAATGCGTTGGCCTGCAGCAGATCAACGTTATAGCCGCCTACCGCACAGGCCACGCCCAAGTAGGTCAGAGCGAGTGCACTCAGCAATTTGGGTGAGGGCCAGCGCCGCGTGGTCAAGGCGCGCGCGACCACCACCATGGTCGGATAGGTGAATAACAGCACGCGCTCAAGGCTCGCATCGATCATTGTCAGTGCGATGAAATTCATCCACGCACCGGCGTAATAACTGGCCGCACCGGCCAGCATGGCACCGGCGATCAGCCGTTTATCGCCACGAAACAATGCGCCCAGTGGTACACGGTAAAGTGCCCAAGCCCATACCAGCGGCAAGGAGAGCCAGGCGCGCAACAGCAGAATGGGTTCGATGGTGACCCCATCACGATAAAGCAGCTTGGCGATGATGCCCTTGCCCGAAACCAGCACCGCACCCAGTACCACCATGGCGACGTCGCCATGGCGAGTCCACCAAGTGAGAAGTGGTCGTGGAACGATCACAGCGGCGCCTGAAGCGGGCGGCCCGCGCAGAGAGCCAATGTGGTGGATGCTGCCTCAGGCGGCACGCGGTGGCGGAAAGATGCTGGCGCGCGTCATGCTCGCCTGCATCGGCGCGGCCAACGGTCCTTCCAGCCATTTCGACGTTGCGACAATCTTGTTGATATCAATACCGGTGTCGAAGCCCATGCGGTGCAACAGGTAGAGCACATCCTCGGTGCCCACATTGCCGGTCGCGCCGGGCGCAAAGGGACACCCCCCGACACCGCCACAACTTGCATCGAAAATTCGCACGCCACTCTCAATTGCCGCGTAGACATTGCCGATGCCCGTGCCCCGGGTGTTATGGAAATGCATGCGCAAAGGCGTTTGACCGATCCGCGCCCGCACCGCCTCCACCAGGCGTTTAACTTCGCTAGGCACCGCGACGCCGATAGTGTCAGCCAAGGCAATCTCATCCACGCCCATGGCGTGCAATCGTTGTGCGATGGCGACCACCGTGGCGGGCGCCACTTCACCCTCAAACGGACATCCAAACGCGGCGGCGATGGTTATGCCGAAGAACTTCTTCTCCTGTTGGGCACGACGTGCCAGGCCGGCGATGACATCCAACATCTCCCCCGCAGTTTTGCCCTGATTGCGCAGGCAAAAGCTGTCTGTGGCGACCGCCGCACAATTGATCTGCTCAACACCGCACGATAGCGCGCGCTCGAAACCCTGCTCGTTTAATACCAGCCCGATGTATCGCACACCCGGCCGGCGCGGCAGGCGCGCGATGATGGCGTCAGCGTCGGCCATCTGCGGCACGCGCTTGGGACTGACAAAACTCGCGACTTCCAGGCGTTGCACACCGGCGGCGATCAAACGCTCGATGAACGCCAGCTTATGATCGGTATCAAGCAGCTGCGGCTGACTCTGCAGGCCATCACGTGGCCCGACGTCGACGATTTCCACCCGTTCTCCCATGTGTTTCACTCCTGCTCCAAGATGCGGCTAGCGGACGGCCCGCGGGTTTGGATTGTAGCCAATCACCATCCGCACGGGCAGCGTGCAGCGAAACAACAGGCCTGCAGGATTGCGCACACACGCCTGCCTCTATACTAGGCCCGGGGCAACAAGCCAGGAGTGACCATGACGTCTTACGATTTCGATCTTTTTATCATTGGTGGCGGCTCCGGCGGCGTGCGTGCCGGACGCATGTCGGCCAGCTTCGGGGCGCGGGTAGCGATGGCCGAAGAACGCTATATGGGCGGCACCTGCGTTAACGTTGGTTGTGTCCCGAAAAAACTGTTCGCCTATGCCGCCCACGTCCACGAAGAAGTGCACGACGCCGCGGGTTTCGGCTGGCAAATCGCCGACGGCAGTTTTGACTGGCCGACCCTGGTTGCAAATAAAAATCGCGAGATCGAACGCTTAAACGGCATCTACCAGCGCCTCATGGACAACGCTGGTGTGAGCGTGATGCACGAGCGCGCCGTGGTGAAAAGCCCGCACGTGGTGACAGTCGGCGGACGCGACATCAGTGCCGAACGCATCCTGATAGCAACCGGCGGCTGGCCCTATGTGCCGACTTTTCCCGGCAGTGATCTTGCGATTACGTCCAACGAGGCATTTTTTCTCGACCGTCTGCCACAACGGGCCGTGGTGGTGGGCGGTGGTTATATCGCAGTGGAGTTCGCGGGCATCTTCAACGGGCTGGGCTGCGATACAACACAACTGTATCGCGGGCCGATGTTCCTGCGCGGCTTCGATGATGACGCGCGCAACTTCCTCGCCGAAGAGATGCGCAAGAAGGGTGTCAAACTGCGCTTCGACAGTGATGTCGCGCGCATTACCCGCGAAGCGGCCGGCTTGCGGTTACATCTGAATGACGGCAGTACCCATGATTGCGATCTGGTGATGTATGCCACTGGTCGCAAGCCCAATAGCGCCGGCCTGGGGCTGGAAGCCTGCGGTGTCGCGCTCAACGAAGCCGGCGCTATCAGGGTCGATGGCAACTATTGCACGAACGTGTCGTCGATCTACGCCATCGGCGATGTTACCGACCGCATCAATCTCACTCCCGTCGCACTCGCCGAAGGCATGGCGCTGGCATGGCATCTTTATCGCGACCACCAGCGCCCGGTCGATTACGAATACATCCCGAGCGCGGTATTCAGCCATCCGAATTTGGCCACCGTTGGTTACACGGAAGGCCAGGCGCGTGAAAAATTCGGTGCGGTGAGCATATTTAAATCAAGCTTCACGCCACTCAAACACACCCTCTCGGGCAACCAGGAAAAGACCTTTATGAAACTGGTCGTCGCTAGCGACAGCGATCGTGTGGTGGGGGTGCATATGATTGGACCGGATGCTGGCGAATCCGTACAGGGTTTAGCGGTTGCCCTCAAGGCTGGCGCGACCAAGACCCTGTTCGACCGCACCATCGGTATACACCCGACTTCGGCCGAAGAATGGGTAACCATGCGTGAGCCGGCAGCCTGACAACGGACTGCGGCGCGGCACGCATAGGCGGGCCGCGCCCGATGCACTACAGTGGCTCACGCCATAGGAGAAACCGCGTCATGTTTTACCGAAGCCTTCGCGCCCTGTGCGCGATCTCCCTCTCACTTATTACTGGGGCTTATGCCATGCAGACACACGCTCAGAACCTCGCCGTAGGCGACCTCGCGCCAGATTTCACCCTGGACGGCTCCGACGGCAAACAACACCACCTGGCCGACTATCGTGGCACAGCCGTTGTAGTCGCCTGGTTCCCCAAAGCCTTCACCGGCGGCTGAACCGCGCAATGCAAGTCGCTCCGTGAGAGCGGTACATCGTTGAAGGCGTTTAAGGTCGCCTATTTCATGGCGAGCACAGACGACATCGAGACCAACACCAAATTTGCCGCCGCTAATGGTGCCGATTATCCAGTGCTGGCCGATGCGGACAAAAAAGTAGCGCAAGCGTACGGCGTATTGAGCGCGATGGGTTTTGCCTCACGCTGGACCTTCTACATCGATGCGGAGGGTAAGATTGCCTACATCGATAAAGATGTCAGTGCGGTCAAGGCCGGTGCCGAAATGGCCGAGCGCCTGGCGACGCTGGGTGTGGCAAAACGCTAGCG
>JAYUQF010000286.1:0-11451 GCA_043756885.1 Pseudomonadota bacterium | reverse complement strand
TTTCCATGGCCGTCAAGGACGCCATGGCCGGCACCACACCGCGTCTTTCGGTCGAGGCGATGGAAAATGCCATGCGCAGTGCCGCGCAGAAAGCTGGCGAAAAAAAGCAAGCGCTAGCCGGCGAGAATCTGGCGAAAGGCAAAGCCTATCTGGAAAAAAACAAGGCCAAAAAAGGTGTTACCACCCTTCCCGACGGATTGCAGTATGAAGTCCTGACAGCCGGCACTGGCGCGCAACCCACCGCCGACAGTACGGTCAAGGTCCATTACACGGGCAAGCTCATCAGCGGGCGTGAATTCGACAGCTCCAAGACCGAGGGCAAGCCTGTCACGTTCCCGGTCAATGGTGTCATTGCGGGCTGGACCGAAGTGCTGCAGCTCATGAAAACAGGCTCGCGTTGGATGGTGACGATTCCTGCGGAACTTGCCTATGGCGCCGGCGGTTCCGGTCCCGTCATTGGCCCCAATGAGACCCTGGTTTTCGAGATCGAATTGCTCGATATCGTGAAAGAATGAACCAGAACCGGGTTTGCACCCTGCTCAGAACACGGCCTACACTGCGCTCGTTACAGAGTGAAGCGCAATGATTGAAGTCGAACAAAAACCGAACGAAGGCACCCTGATGGTGTTCAGCGTGGTGGTATCCGATTCCGCCGGACGGACCCACCACCGTGTGACGTTAATGGACTCTACTTACCAGCGCCTGACCGCCGGCAGGATCACGCCCACTGCCTGTGTTGAAGCCGCCTTCCGCTTTTTACTGGAACGTCAGGCCAAGGGTGACATCCTGCTGAGCTTCGACCTCAACGTGCTGCAATTATCCCACGCTAACTTCGATAAAGAGTTCCCCAACTACCTGTAGAGCGGTCGCCTGGGGCCTTAGACCTCTCCGGCGGCGCAGCCAGCGGTGTTTGGGTACTGGCGCTCAGGTTTCCCACAAACCGTCGTCGCCGATTTGTGCACGCATCGCCACCAATTGCGCGAGTACGGGACCACGCCAGCCGTCACGCAGGCGCGGCGGCATTTGTGCGCACACCAAAGTTTCGAGTTCACGACGGGTAATGAGAATCGACGGCGCCAAGCCCAGCTGTTGCGCGATTTCCTGGGCGCGTGCTGAAAGCCGTTTGAGTTC
Organism: Pseudomonadota bacterium; assembly: GCA_043756885.1. GTDB lineage: Bacteria > Pseudomonadota > Gammaproteobacteria > JADJYF01. The sequence continues at coordinate 10,320 of JAYUQF010000286.1, read as the reverse complement.
CGCGCGACCTGCTGAAGTGAGACGCCGCACTGCCCGCAGTTCAATATTTTGGGCTGGGGCATGCAGCGCCTCCACGATAGTGTCGGCGTAACGTCGAACATTGCCGTTAGTGGCCAACTGGGTCGCCAGCGCTTGCGCGTTGGCGGGCGGGTTGGTGGCAAGGCTGAGAAGCTCATCGTCCTTCAGTACCCAACCGCGCGGCAGGTTGCGCTCCTGCGCAGTGGTCTCGCGCCACGCTGCCAGCGCCACCGCGCGCGCCTGTGCGGCCGGCGTCAGATTAGGCAGACCGCGCAGACGCTGCCAGGCGGTTGCGGGCGGTTGACAGAAACCTTCGGTCGACAGCAGAGCGTGGCATTCTTCCTCGAGCCAGGCGGAGCGACCCAGGCGCTCCAACTTCTCCGCCAGGATTTGCGCGCAAGGCGCGAGATGCAGCACATCAGCTGCTGCGTAGTCGAGCTGCGCTGGGCTGAGCGGGCGCTGGCGCCAATCAGTGCGAGTCTGAGATTTGTCGAGCGTGATGCCGAGCAGCTGCTGGACCAAGTCCGCATAACCGATGTTGTCGGCATAGCCGGCTAAACCCGCGGCGACCTGGGTATCCAACAATCGCGCGGGCAAGCGGCCGTCGATTTGATGGAGCACCTCAAGGTCCTGCCGGGCGGCGTGCAGCTGCACCGTCGCTCGACCAGCGGCCAACAAAGCCGTCAGCGGCGCGAGGCTGTCAAGCGCAAAGGGGTCGATACAGGCCAGCACACCGGGCGCCGCTACTTGCACCAAACACAGTTCGGCAAAAAATGTTCGGCTGCGCTCGAACTCGGTATCGAGTCCGATACAAGTCATTTCACGCAGTTCGCCACACAAACTCTCCAGGGCTTGCTGCGTGGCAATGAACCTAAAGTCAGGTTGCCGGGTCTCACTCATGCAGAGTTTGCGGCGCCGGCCGCTACCCAGCTGTGGCGCCTCGCCAGTCTAACCAGCGCGGCTCGCAATAAGTTTGGGCGCGGCCGGTGGCAGCTTGAGAACACCATCAGATATTGCTCATCCAAAAGCACGTAGCACAAGCATGTGTACTGGGGAGCCGTATAAATACGCTAGACTAAACCTGCGGTTTACGCCGCGTAACTCAACCTGCTCGCCTTTCCAGCGGAAATTTATGAGACATCCGGCCACTGTATCTCTGTCCTTATTGATGTCGTTGCTGTTCGCCGCGTCAGCCTGGGCGAATGCACCCCTGGTCGCGCTCGAAGACCTGAAGCCGCAACCCGAACATCGCCGTTCAACGCGTCTCATCACGCACGTCATCAGCAATTACCATTATCGCAACGTCCCGCTCGACGATGCGCTGTCTCAGAAAATTCTCAATCGTTATATTGACGCACTGGACCCCGCGCGCAGCTATTTCACCCAAGCCGACATTAACGAGTTCAATCAGAACGCAACGCGCGTCGATGATTATCTGCGCAGTTCGAGCTTGAATCCACTGTTCGACATGTTTGTGCGTTTTCGCACGCGTCTCGGTGAACGTGTTGATTACGCGGTCAAGGCCGTCGACGGTAAATTCGATTTTGCAATCGATGAATCTTTCGACTTCGATCGCAAAAACGCCGCCTGGCCTAAAGATGCTGTTGAACTTGACGAGTTGTGGCGTAAACGCGTAAAGAACGACATCCTTTCACTGAAGCTGTCGGGTAAACCACCTAAAGAAATCGGCACGACCCTCAAAAAACGCTACGACGCGCTGGTGCGACGCACCGCGCAGCTCAATAGCGAAGACGTGTTTCAGACCTTGATGAACGCCTATACCACGGCCATCGATCCCCATACGTCGTACTTTTCGCCGCGCACGTCTGAAAATTTCAAGATCCGTATGAGCCTGTCCTTAGAGGGCATCGGCGCGGTCCTGCAGAGTGACAACGAGTTGACCGTGGTGCGTGAAGTTGTGCCTGGCGGCCCCGCCGATCAGGGCGGCAAGTTGCACCCCGATGATCGCATCGTCGGGATCGGTCAAGACGACAACGGCGCGTTGGTCGATGTCATTGGCTGGCGCCTGGACGACGTTGTCGATCTGATCCGAGGCCCGAAAAGTTCAGTAGTGCGCCTGCAGGTATTGCCCAAGGGCACAGCACTGGGTGGCCCGACCACCACGATCGCCATTACCCGCAACACTATCCAGCTCGAAGATCAGGCTGCCAAAGGCTCCGTCATTGAAGTCAAACGCGATAAAGGTATTGCCAAAATCGGGGTCATCACCCTACCGACGTTTTATATGGATTTCGAGGCTCGTAGCGCCGGCGACGATAACTATCGAAGCACGACACGCGATGTGCGCAAGATTATCGACGAGCTGATGGCCAAACAGGTCGAAGGTCTGCTGATTGATCTGCGCGCCAACGGTGGCGGTTCTTTGAGCGAGGCGACCGAGTTGACTGGGCTCTTCATCGGGCCTGGACCGGTGGTGCAGGTCCGCGACTCCCAAGGCCGCATCCAAATTGAGCGCAGTACCGAGCCGCAGGTTGACTACAAGGGCCCGCTGGCGGTACTGGTCGATGGCAATAGTGCGTCAGCGTCCGAAATCTTTGCTGGCGCGATTCAGGATTATCACCGCGGCATGGTCATCGGCGCAGCGACATTCGGCAAAGGCACGGTGCAAAACCTGGTAGACCTGAATCGCTTCGATCAGACCATGAACGGCAAGCTGGGTCAGCTCAAAGCGACCATCGCGCAGTTTTTCCGAGTGAGCGGCAGCAGTACACAGTATAAGGGCGTGGTACCCGACGTCAGTTTCCCCAATATGTTCGATGATGATGAACACGGTGAACGGTCGCTGGATAACGCCTTGCCGTGGGCTGCTATCGACCCGGCCGGCCACACGGCAGTCAGCTACTCCGAAGATCGCGTAGGTGCAGCGCGCAAGTTGCATGAGAAGCGTGTCGCCACTGACAGCGCTTTCCAGGCCCTGCTCGCGACCGAGAAGGCCGTCAGCGACGCGCAAAAACAGAAGTCTCTCTCGCTGCGCGAAGACAAGCGCCGTAACGAGCATGACACCGCCCGCACAGAGCAGCGCGCGCGCGAAAATCAGATTCGAGTGGCACGCGGTCTGGCGCCACTGCCGGCCGACGTCGTCACCCCAGAATCCGATGAGGAAGACAGTGAATATCGCAAACCCGAGGAAAAGGACAAGGCCTTGGACGTAATTCTTTCGGAAGCAGGCAATGTCCTGGCCGATTGGATACGCGCCGACACCACCGAGCAGCGCCTGGTCGACAACGAAGGCCGCGCGAAAGCCACGGGCAAGACCACGTCGACAACGGTGCCCGCGCGTCCGGCTGCGGCGGTAGAAGTTCACTGATGTGAGCTGCGCCCGCGCGCCGATCACGAATTGGCGCTGCACGGGTCTTGGGACTCGCAAGCCGTCATCGAAGGCCGACCTTACAATCCAAAGTATCCTGCGTCAGCAGCCTGGACTTTCTCACCTATGGCCACTGGCCTGATCGACGACGACCGATTCCTGGCCCACGACACGGGGCCTCATCACCCGGAGCAACCAGCGCGTCTCAGCGCTATTCGTGATGCACTAGCGGCGTGTCCGTGGCGAGGCCAGTTGCAACACTATGTGGCTATGCCGGCCGACCTCGCGGTGATGGAGACCAGCCACTCCCTGGCTTACATTCGGCGTGCAGCTCATGCTTGCGCCGCCGGTGCCACCTATCTCGACACGCCCGATGTCGCAATCTCATCTCAATCCTACGATGTCGCGGTGCTGGCCGCCGGCGCGCCCTTGGTTCTCGCGGATGCACTTGTCGCGGGCAAGATAAACAACGGCTTTGCGGTCTTACGCCCGCCAGGCCACCACGCCGAACGTGAAGCGGCCCTGGGGTTTTGTCTATTCAATAACGTCGCAATCCTGGCGCGTTATCTGCAACACCACCACGGCCTCGACAAAATCGCCATCGTCGATTGGGACGTCCATCACGGCAATGGCACACAACACAGCTTCGAAGAAGATCCGTCGGTGCTTTACGTCAGCACCCACCAGTATCCGTATTACCCTGGCACTGGCGCCGCCTATGAAACGGGCCACGGCCGTGGCCGGGGTGCCACGCTCAACTGTCCGATGCCAGCCGGCGCCACGGACAGCGCTTACGAGCGCGCTTTTGGTGAAGAAATTATTCCTAAGCTCGAGGCCTTCCAACCGGAGTGTGTGATCATCTCGGCCGGTTTTGACGCGCACCGTGATGACCCATTGGCCGATCTGCAGCTCAGCACCCATTGTTTTCAGTGGATGACTGAGCGTTTGATGGAGGTGGCTGCACTACACGCCGGCGGCCGTTTACTATCGATCCTCGAAGGTGGTTACAACCTCAAGCGCCTCGGCGACTGTGTTGCGACCCATATCGAGCGCCTGACCCAGCCACTTTAAGCGGCCCTGGGATTTTTCTAAGTGAGCTGCAATTGACAGATCACTGATTGGTCTGCCGATCGTTATGCCGGTCTTTTTCAGCCGGCGCAGCTAATACCCGTGCCACCGAGGCCACAGTATCCATTTGGATTCTTGGCCAAGTATTGCTGGTGGTATTCTTCAGCGTAGTAAAAATCCGGCGCTTGCAGTACTTCAGTAGTCACAGGACCAAAGCCCGCAGCCGCCAGCGATGCCTGGTAACGCTCAAGCGACGCTCTCGCGTGCTGTGTTTGGGACGCGCTGGTGCAATAAATACCCGAGCGATATTGCGTACCGGCGTCATTGCCCTGTCGCATGCCCTGGGTCGGGTTATGCGACTCCCAAAACATCTTCAGGATGCTGCCGTAGTCCACTTTCGTGGTATCGAATACAACCATGACAACTTCGTTGTGTCCGGTGCGCCCACTGCAAACTTCCTGATAGCTTGGGTTGGGCGTCAAACCACCCGCATAACCAACGGCCGACGTGAATACACCCGGCATTTTCCAGAAGCACTTTTCCGCGCCCCAAAAACACCCTAGACCTAGGTAGGCAATCTCACAACCGGCCGGGAAAGGTGCGACCAGCGGCGTTCCCAGCACAAAGTGGCGAGCCGGTACCGGCATCTTCGTCTGCCGTCCCGGCAAGGCTTCATGCGGCGCCGGCATGCTTGTGTCTTTGTGGCTTGCGAACATGATTGGGTTCTCCATCAAGATATTTGGCGATCATGATATGCCGACCATCGTGGCTTGCGACGCTAGCGGATGATGATATTTTGACCTGGTTGAAAACTCAGAAACCGCCGCAAAGAATCAGTCGTCGCAACGGGCGACGTACTGTTTGTGCCCAGCGCGTGCAGATGCGGCGCCAGTATCACTTCCTCCCGGATTGACAACGCTTAGCAAGTTAAATTGCAGGGCGCACATTTTCGACCAAACAACAGAGCTCTCACAGCTTGGTACCGCCCTCCGGCGATACACCTTGCCCGCTGCACTGCCTCAAGTCTAACATTCCACCCATCCAGGCACCGTCAATGGTTAAGGCGCCCGGTGCGCGCGCTGGTAAATCCGCAGCGAAAATTAACCATCACTTCTGTCCCATCTTGCAAGTGATCCACCGCCCATGACCATCATCCTGAACGTGCTCGGCACACCGCTCGAAAGCTGTTCTGTCGACCCGCTGACGGGGTATTTTCGAGACGGGCATTGCAACACCTGTACGGAAGACGTCGGCAAGCACACGATCTGTGTAGAGATGAGCGAAGAATTCCTCTTGTTCTCTCGCGAACGAGGCAATGACCTGCTGACGCCACACCTGGAGCTTGGCTTTCCCGGTCTGTTGCCCGGCGACCGCTGGTGCGTCTGCCTGCCGCGCTGGGTCGAGGCCTTCGACGCTGGTGTCGTAGCTCGCGTTCACCTTCGCGCAACTCACCACGAGGTAACAAGTTCAGTACCACTTGCCGTCCTTGAACAAGTCGCCTATCACGACGGCTGAAACCGCTGCTTGACACCCTTTCGGGTTGATCCGATTCCACTTTGAGCTCCGCGCCGGCCGGGTATCCCCTCGTGTCACTGCGGCGGCCCAAGCCTGAACGGCACAGCTCGACGCCATCCTCAACACACCGAGAACCACATACGGTGCGCCTATCGGGCAGTTCTCAGTGCTGACGCGCTGACGCACCGCCGCAGTGCCAAGCGCCCATCGACTGTGCGTTACAGGAAACCACTTTCTCGCCACACAATTGGTACTTTGATTCACAAGGGGTTGGCACGTACGGTGCTGCGGTCATACCGGCGTTCAGCTTTTCTCGATGAGCCCGCACTATTGCTCTCTGAGGACCCTGGTCAGAATTATCTCGTCAACACCGAGGGTGTTCCTGAGTGCTTGCTTGTCGGGCGATTTGCGGGCGACAGCGGTGCTATTGCCAAGAATTGCAACGCAGCGGCAGCCGCTCAGGAACAGCCGAATGTAGAGCGTGTTTGAGCAGGGTCCTAAGTGCGACAATTTTGAGGGGCGTAGCGATACGCTCTCCCCTTGTTTCTGACTGCGTCATTGCCCATGCCATAATCGCCCACCCTATCGCCGCCAGCGGGTCGCCAGTGTTCCAGCCTTTTCCGTTATTTATCGCACTACGTTACGTAACTACTAAACGCAGTAACCGCTTCGCGTCCTTCGTATCCATTGTATCGATTGCCGGTGTTGCGCTGGGCGTTGGCGCATTGATCATCGTGTTGTCCGTCATGAACGGCTTTGAACGTGAGGTAGTGCGGCATGTGCTAGGCATGTCGTCCCACGCCGTTCTCATGCATGACAGCGGCATCATCGCGAACTGGCCGGCTTTGGAGCCTGTGATCTCTAGCGACTCGCGGGTCGTCGCGCTGGCTCCTTACGTTCGAGCAAGCGGCATGCTCACCCGCAAAGGCAAGGTCACAGGCGCCATCGTTGAAGGGATCGACCCAGCGCGCGAAACCCGAGTGACCGAGCTCGCGCAGTATCTACCCGCCGGCTTGCTCGCCTCATTGGTAGGCGACCGCAATGATGTCCTGCTCGGCGATAGCCTGGCGAAAAAACTGGGCGCGCGGACGGGTGATCAAATCACTCTGGTCGTTCCACAATGGGATAGCGTTGGCCACGCGCAAGCACCGCGTTACGAACGCCTGCGTATCGCAGGTAGTTTTCATACCGGCATGCACCAATACGACGCGCGTCTGGTGGTAACCCATATCGATCTGGCGCGCCGCATTTTCCAGTTTGGTGAGGCCATTTCTGGTGTGCGCACGCGCCTGCACGATCCAAGTCTCGCGCCACAGGTCGCAGTCGAACTGGCCCAGCGCTTAGGGCCCGATTTCCGCGCAGTCGACTGGAGCCAATATGAACGAAATTTCTTCCTCGCTCTGAAATCCCAGAAGCACATCATGTTTGTGATCCTGGTACTGATCATCGCGGTCGCAGCGTTCAACATCGCCGCGAACATGATCATGATCGTGACTGAGAAAACGCGTGACATCGCCATACTACGGACAGTCGGCACGACCCGCGGGCAGATTGTTATTTTGTTTCTCGTGCAAGGATTGTTACTGGGCTCGGCTGGTGCCTTGCTGGGTGTGGCATTTGGGGCATGGGGTGCAAGTGAAAGCCAGAACGCCTTGAAATTTCTTGAAGGTCTGCTCGGTGTCGATCTTCTGAATTCAGAAGTTTATTTCCTTGATTATTTGCCGGCGGATCTGCGACTAAGCGATCTACTAGGTGTGGTCAGTGCGAGCCTTTTTCTGTCCTTGCTTGCGACCGTCTATCCCGCCCTACGCGCGGCGGCTATCCAGCCCGCGCGTGCAGTGCATTTCGAATAGGCTGCTTCGCACATATCGCTCGTTATCGCGGGGCACCATAAAGCCCCTATAATGCGCCGATCCACCACTTCGCGAGATCGTTTTTTGGCCGATGGATATTAAAGGGAAAATCGCCGTCATCACCGGCGCGGCAAGTGGCATTGGTCGCGCGGCAGCCGAGGAATTGCGCAAGCAGGGTGTCGCCGCACTGGCACTCGTTGACATCTCCGATGCGGTTATTGACGTCGCCGCCGAGCTGAATAAATCCAACGGCTCGCAGCTTGCATTCGCGTTTTGCGGCGACACCACTGACGCGACGTTTCGCCGCAAAGTATTCGAGACCATGCGCGAGCAACATGGGGCCGTCAATATTTGTGTGCCTGCGGCTGGCATCACGCGCGATGCCCTTGCGGTGAAGATGAATAAAGAAAAGGGGAAAGCGAACCTTTACCCTATTGAGCATTTTCGGCTGGTAATGGAGGTCAACCTGATTGCGCCGGTGTATTGGGCACTGGAGATGGTCGCTCAACAGGCCGAGGACCGCTTTGCGCGAGGACTCAAACAATGGGTGCCTGCAGAAGGGACTCAAGGTGTGATCGTATTTATCGGCTCCGTGTCGTCGCAGGGCAACAAGGGCCAGATCTCCTATGCGTCGACCAAAGTAGGACTCGAAGGTGCTGCTTCCACGCTGATGAAGGAGGCGATGTATTACGGTGTGCGTTGCGCCGTGCTGCACCCCGGTTTTACCGATACGCCTATGGTTCGCGCTCTGGGCGAGGACTACATCAATACCCAGGTGCTGCCCGCGACACAAATAAAACGCTTGATTCGACCCGAGGAGATCGCCGACGCCATCTCGTTTTTAATCCGCAACTCAGCGGTGAGTGGCCAGTTATGGGCCGACGCGGGCTGGCATCCGATGCCAACCTGAGGCGGTTTCAGCGCGCGCCTCCGTAGTAACTGACACCGCGCGATGGATGCTCCTGCACTGTCACCCGATACAGGCCGGCAAACCGCGTCGCGATACGTGCCCACAACCACTCGGCCACACGCTCCGTCGTCGGGTTTTCCAAGCCTGGGATGTCGTTTAGCTGGCGATGGTCGAGATCTTCCTTCAGTTCCCCGATGATTCGGTCGACATCATCAAAATCTACGATCCAGCCGCTGTCCCGCCCCACTTCACCTCGGATAGTGAGCTCGACGTGGAACGTATGTCCATGCAAACGATGGCATCGGTGCGACGCGGATAGATTGGGCAGATAGCGGGCGGCCGCAAAATCGAATCGAAAAAACAAGTCCATGGGTCATGGTAACACCGCCTCGACATGGGTCGAGATGACCCAGTGGAGATTGCCGCCCGGCCAACGGCAATTCCGCTGACACGCGAGCAAGGTCAGGGCAAAATGCAGTCAATGAAAGTTGGAATGTGGGCATGAACAGGCAAAAGCTCAAACTGCTGGTTATGGCCAGCGGCCTTGATGCGCAGCTCACCCGAGAATTTGACTGCCTGCTCACCAATTCACCCACTGAAGCACGACTAGTGCTCGCTAGCAGCCAGGAATTTGCGCTGGTTGTTACCGATTATGCGACGTCGGGGCCAGAAGGCCTGACGCTGCAGCAAGAAAGCCGGCGGCGGTGGCCCGACTCGGTGGGCGTGATGTTGGTAACCAGCGACGCATTGGAGATGGGCGTTGCCGCCTTGCAAGATGGCAGCGTGCACCGCGTGTTACGCAAACCGTGGCGCAAGGAAGAACTTGCTGCAGCACTCGGTGAAGCGCGCGACTATCACCAACTGCGTGTTAACGAACGCCGGTTACGCGAACAACTGGCGAGCATCAACGCTGAGCTCGACGCCAAAGTCCAAGATCTCGATGAAGCAAACGAACTGCTCGAGTACTGGGTAGAATTCAGCCCCGCCGTCTTATTCAGCTTTTCGTCGGATGACGGGGTTTTACACCCGAGCTACATAAGCAAAAATTTCTATCGGCTGACCGGCTTCGAGCGAACTGCCGCGGTAGTCGACGCAAACTTCTGGAAGGATTTGATTCATCCCGCCGATGCGGCGCGTTATCGCGAAGCGTTGGCCGCGCTGACCGGCAGTGAAGGCCATTTTGCGGTGTTGGAATACCGGGTGCGCCACCGCGACGGCAACTACCTGAACATCGTTGATTCCATGCGCGCGGTGCGGGATGGTGAAGGTGAAACGATTGAAATCGTCGGGGCCTGGATGGACGTCAGCGCCCGCGCCTGAGTGCACATTCGTGTCGCCTGATTCACGGGCACCTTCACTACGCGCTAAGCACATCCCGGCCCAACCGATGCGCGCGGTGTGTCTTTAAGCGCTTGACACCAAAACTCGAATTGACTATAAATAATGCTCGCAACCTATTAAATCTAGGTAAAAATTTCGCGAGGTCTGGACGATGCATAGCAGCGACCGCCAAAAACAAGGCCGCGCTCTGCCGTTCTCAATGCCCAGTACGATCGCGAGCGTTAGTGCCGTTCGCAACGATAATTCTAATAACGACTTCATCCCCCACCCGGCTCAGTTCCCGTTGC
>JAYUQF010000285.1:0-11462 GCA_043756885.1 Pseudomonadota bacterium | reverse complement strand
GCCACGTTTTGTTTCGATCAATTCTTCGGTTGAAATCGATTTGATGGGCCAGAGTAACGGCGAGACACTGGGGCCGGTGCAGATCAGCGGTGTTGGCGGCAGCCTGGATTACATCGAAGCCGCGGCCTTATCCGAGGGCGGCGTATCGATCATCGCGATGCCTTCCACCACCGCCGATGATGCGCGCTCAAAGATTGTGGTAATGCTTGCACCCGGCAGTGTGGTCACAACACCGCGTTATTGCATCGATTACGTCGTCACTGAATACGGCGTCGCCCATTTGCGTGGTAAGAGCCTATGGGCGCGTGCCGACGCTCTGATCGCCATCGCCCATCCTGAGTTTCGCGATGAACTTGCGAACGCGCTGTAGCCTGCTGGCGCGCACCGGCCCGCGCGGGGCTAGTGTGTGCCGGCGGGATTGAACACCCGTTTGATCTCGGCCGGTGCGGGCAACATCCGTAACTCAATGCGCACCACGTATTCAAGCTGGTGCGGGTTTTCGCGCACAGTCAGTCGTTCAATGACCCTGCCGCCGTCGGGAGCATCTATCTCGTTCACCAGGGTTTCGTTCTCCCAATAGGTGAGGGTGAAGCCGAAGGTGTCCTGCACGAGCTCATTGCCCTTGGCAGAAAATACCTTGCCGTTAGGGTTAGGCCGCACCATCCGTGGCAGGTCAATGTCGTAGGTGAGGCGATAGCCGTCGATCTCGTCGGCTATATCGATGCGCTCCGCTTTGACCAGTGGATAGGCAATGCCCAAGCGGCGCAGGATTCTGGACGGTTTGGCTTCTTTGCCTTCTCGCACACTCTCCCAGTAAGCGAGTTGATTCAGATCATAGGGTGTGCTGCGTTCGCCACCCGCTTGGATATGTGGCACCGGATAAGCTTCCCGGCGTAATTTGCCTTTGAATAGCTTTTCGGGATCGACGCTGGCCTCTTCGTCCAGAGTCCACGCGCCGGAGATCGTGGGCGTCGCGTTTGCGCAGCAGGCGAAGCACAGCCCGATCAAAAACACATAGTGCGTCAGACTTTGCGACCCCATGAGCCTTGCCTTTGTAGGTGCGACTGGCGCGGTAATAACGCAGATTAAGTTATGCTCACCGCGCGCAGCGGCATGGTGCCACGCTGCGCGTAGAGCCTCAATAGCAGGCCGAGAGGTTGGCGTATGAACGAAGTGAACAGCCCTCGGCCGCTGCTAGGTCAGTGTCTGTGTGGCGCTATTTCGCTCACGGTAGATGCCCTGGCCGGGCCTCTCATGTTTTGTCACTGTCAGGCATGTCGCAAGAGTGCCGGTGCGCCGTTTATTGCGGTGGTGCCGGTCCTGGTCCGTGATTTTCACGTACGCGACACGCGGGCGGCGTTGACGAGCTATCGCGTGACGCCGTACAAGGCACGCCACTTCTGCGCATGTTGTGGCTGTCCTGTTTACAGCGCCCGCGATGGTGGCCATACCGTGCGAGTGCGCGCAGGCGTTTTGCAGCTGCCGGAGGATGTTGCCCTGGGCGCGCACATCTACTGCGCTGACATGGCCAGCTGGGACAAAATCCACGATGATTTGCCGCGCTTTGATGGTATTGAACCCGGCCGCGAGCCGCTGACCAACTTGAAGGATGCACAGTGATGATCAAGGTTGTATCGGTATTGCAGCGCAAGGCTGGCTTAAGCGTCGAAGATTTTCAGCACTATTGGTTACACGAGCACGGCGCAATCGTGAGCGGCCTGCCGGGGCTGCGACGTTATGTGCAATCCCATACCTTGCTCGGGGGTTATCGTAAAGGGCAACCGGCTGCCGATGGTCTCGCAGAATTATGGTTCGACGACAGCAACGCACTACGCGCGCTGGCCAGCACACCCCAGATGCGCGCGGTGCTGGCTGATGAACCCAACTTTGTCGACATGACGCGCTTTATTCAGGTCCACACCGAGGACCGTGTCATCAAAGACGGCCCAGTGCCGGCCGGCGGCGTGAAGAATGTTGAGTTCGTGACCAAAAAAGCCGGCATGCCTGTGTCCGATTTTCAGCACTACTGGACGAACACGCACGGCCCCTTGGGTGGGTCGATAAAACCTGTTACGCGTTACGTGCAGAGTCATACCCGGCTAACTGCCTACGGTCGCGAAACTCTGCCCGCGCTGGATGGTTTTGCGCTCACTTGGTTCGAAAACACCGATGCCATGCGCGCGTCGGCGCTGAGCCAGGAATACGAACGTACCCGCATGGATGAGGAGAATTTCCTGACCATTCCCCTCGAATTTATTATCACGCGCGAGCACGTTATCGTTGGTTGACCCGCGCGCTTCAGCACAGCGGAATAACCTGCTCGGCGAACTCTTTGGCCGCTTCGCGCAGATGTTTAAGCGGTGGCAATAAACTCACTTCGCGCAGGCCGTGGCGCTCCGCGCTGCGGATTTTTTCAGCGATTTCACTCGGGCTGCCGACCATCGAGGTGCCCTCGATCATCTCCGGCGTAACAAATTTGCGTTCGCCACTGGGGAAATAGCTGCAGTGGCCTTCATGAATAAGTTGGTGACGCTTTTCGGGCGGTACCGGAAAGTTGTCAACGTGGTCGACATATTCCTCCCAGATCCCCTTCATATACTGCGGCACGACCTCGTCGCTCTTGGTATAGCGCCACACTTCGTACACAAAATGCAGGGCCGTCACGACCCACGACCCGACTCGTTCTACGACGGCCTCATCGGTGAGTTTCTGGCCGGCGCGCAGCACCACCGCATTGGTCAGTGTGACCGTGTGATAGTTGCTCAAATCGCGGCCGGCCTTAGCCGCACCTTCGTTGACGTGCTTGAGGTTGTATTCGAGCACGTCTTTTTGTTCGTTGAAGATTGAGACCAGACCATCGCCATAGGTGCCGGCGGTGCGCAGTGCACGTGGACCATTGGCTGCGACATAAATCGGGATTGGCACCTCAATATTGCGAAAACCCGGCCCATGGTTCTGCCAGACGATGGACGTTGTTCTGTCGCGGTAGGTGAAATCGGTTTCTTTGCCGTCCAGCATGCTGCGCACAACCCGCAGATAGTCGCGGAATTCTGCGATGGGCAATGGGTCCTGGCCCATCACGCGCATCGCGGTATGACCGGTGCCGATGCCGAGAAAAATGCGGCCCGGTGCCAGGGCATTCACCGATGCGATGGCGGCGGCGGTGGTCGGCGCAATGCGTGTGCCGGCGATAGCGACCCCGGTGCCTATGCAAATTCGTGAAGTATTAACCGCCGCCAGCGCCATGGTTGCATAACAGTCCGACCACATCATTTGGGTGTCGGGCACCCAGGCCGCGTCATAACCCAGGTCTTCGAGATATTTAATGATTTGCCAGTCGGTAATGCGCGTCTGGACGTGAAGACTGAATTTCACAGTGGTGTTCTCCCCTGAATAGTTTTCGACCACAGACCATAACCTGGCATGTTATCTCAGCTTTAGCGCCCAACGCGTAGCTGCGCTCAGTGCCGCCGCGAGTGAGCGCCACCGCCGTTTTGCATGGCGCCGATCTCGAAGTCGGCCGCTGTGACGTCGGGTGGATTGAGCAAAGTCAGCAACTGCAGGCTCGTACAGCGATTGGCACTGATATCAATGGTCGACGCTGCGCTCAGAATGGGCGCTCCAACACCGCGGTTCGCAGCCCTATGAAAATCGGGATGGGCGAAGGCGTGGATAACAAACTTCGACAGTTGTTGCTCGCCTTGATAAATCTTCCATAGGGCGGGCACATAGGTTTGCGAGATAGAACACGCGGCGGGTGACAACCGCCGCCGGGTCGAGCGCGGTGGCTTGCAGAATCAGCGTGGGTCGAAGCTGCCATTGCACTTTGGGAAAGCACCCGCCCTGGCCGCCGAAGTCGACGTGCCAATACGCGTGTTGGCGTGCTTTGTGCGCAGCGGGGTCAATCTGATCGTGGCGATAGAGCGGCAGCAACATAAAGCTGCTGCCAAGGTAACGCCAGCGTTGGGCCGGCAGCGGCCCGCTATAGGTCAGAAAATCGTTCGGTCCTATATCGCTGCCGAACATGGCTTGTTCGGTGGCGAATGAAGCCAGGGTCTGGGTGCGTCCGGTTTGTGCAAAATAGACCGCGCCGTTCAGCGGGCGTGATTCGTCTCGGTTGGAGAAAGCCAGGAACTCGGTGCCGTTGTAGCTGCCGGCGTCGACCGCCCGCATGTAAAACGCTGCAACAGCGTCGTGGGGATTGTTGCTTATAGCCGGCACAGGTTGCTGCACATGACGATACCGCAAGCGCATGCTGCGTCCCTCAAAGAGCATTTCAGCCTGCACTTGCGCGCTCTTCCAATCGCGCATTTGCCAGCGGATTTCTGTCAGCTTGCCACTGTCGCCGGCATAGGCGTAGCGCATATTCCAGGCGGCCTTGGTGCCGGCTGTGGGGTCGTTGGTGTCCAGCGTGCCGCTGAACGGGCGGCCGTGTTTGTAACCATCAAGCACCCCGGGATTGTCACCCAGGCGCGCGTGGCCGCGATATCTGGCGGTGGCCTCGCTATAGGCGTCGGGCGAACGAAAAGACATCGGTTCCCCGATCATGACGGTGGTGGCGCCGCTCTCCACAAAGCGTGCAAAATCGCGGTCGATAAATGCGGTGTATAGGCTCAGATTCTCTGCGCTTATGGTGCTGCCGAGTGGTGGGCTGAGCTCGCTCAGTTGTTCGATATCGAGCTCGAAGTCGGCGGCCCGCGCTGGGTTCAGCAGTGCCAGGAGTACGGCACTGCGCGACAACCAAGTGCGCGCGCCCACGGGGAAGGTCGCGCGCGTCAGCTGTGGAAAAAATTGAGTTCGATAGTGACGCCTTCTGGATCTTTCACAAACAACTGACTGAGGCGGAAGTCCGGCACCTCGCGGCGCTGATAGGCAACACCCATGCGCTCGAAGCGGGCCAGAAAGTCTTCGATTTGATTGCCACGAAACGCAATATGATCAACCGGGCCGGTCGGTCCGGTGATGGTGCGCTCGCCGTCGGGGTAGACATAACCGCCTTCGAAGTTGTTGTCGCCGACGTGCACAACCGGGCGGTCTTCGAGGTAAAACCAGAAGCCGGGAAAGCCGAATTCCGGCCGCGGTCCGCTCGTCAGCCCTAAGACCTCGCTGTAAAAACGGCGTGAGACTTCAAGATCGGAAGCGTAGACAAAATAATGGTCGAGTCGTTCGAGCGGCATGCTTGTTCCTCGTCTGGGGTACGAAGTCGGTGAAAGCGGCCGCTAACCCGACACCAGTGAGCCCATAGCATTGGTAATGCCATCTGCGGCGTCAAGGCGATCTCGGGACGCGACCCACACAATTGTGAATATTCGTCGGGCTCTCCTTGGCAGTTGCGCAGGGCTATCGTATGCTGCGTCGCAACAGCTGCGCCGCAGGGCAATGTGTTGTCGTGCAACGTAAACTCTAACGAGGACGGCCTGAAATGCTCTATCACCTCTACGAGTGGACCCACGCAGCGGTCAAACCGTGGCGAACGGCAGCCAGCATGGGCCGCGCGATGCTCAACAACCCGGCCAATCCGTTTTCTTATACCTATCAGGCCAAGGCCACTTCTGCAGCATTAGAAGTTTTCGACGGGCTGACACGGAAATACGACAAGCCACAATTTGGCATCAAAGATGTTTTGTGCCATGGCGGCCGCGTCGCGGTTACAGAAGAGATCGTGATGCACCAGCCGTTTTGCCAGCTTCTGCACTTCAAACGAGATACCAGCGTCTTACCGGAGCGTTTCAGGGTCGCGCCCAAAGTACTGGTCGTCGCGCCCATGTCTGGCCATTTTGCGACCTTGTTGCGTGGCACGGTGCACGCGCTGCTGCAGGATTTCGACGTCTATATCACCGATTGGATCGATGCTCGCGAAGTCCCGACCACAGCGGGTAACTTTGATTTGAACGATTACATCGATTACGTCCTGGGCTATATGCGTGCGCTGGGCCCCGATCTGCATGTGGTTGCGGTGTGTCAGCCGGGGCCGGCTGTCATGGCGGCGGCAGCGCTGTTGGCGGCCACCAATGACCCGAGTCAGCCGGCAACGTTGACCATCATGGGCAGTCCGATAGATACGCGTCGCAGCCCGACCCAGCCGAATCTGCTGGCCAAGAGCAAACCGCTTTCGTGGTTCCAGAACAACGTCATCATGAGCGTGCCGTTTCCAAATGTCGGGGCAATGCGGCGGGTTTATCCCGGTTTTTTGCAGCTGACAGGCTTCATGACCATGAACCTCGACCGGCACCTCGACGCGCATAGGAGCCTCTATCAAAATCTGGTATCAGGTGACGGCGATTCGGTGAGTGCACATCGGAAGTTTTACGATGAGTATCTGGCGGTGATGGATCTCCCGGCAGACTACTATCTGCAGACCATCCAGAAGGTTTTTCAGGAGCACCAATTGGCCGACGGGTTGTTGGAGCACCGGGGTGAGCGGGTCGATTTAAAGGCCATCAGGCGCACCGCGCTCATGACGGTGGAAGGCGAAAACGACGACATATCCGGCATCGGCCAGACCCAGGCAGCCCATGACCTGTGTACCAACATTCCTGCCAATCGGCGTCTGGATTACATCCAGCCCGGTGTAGGCCACTACGGCGTATTTAACGGCTCGCGCTGGCGCTCGGAAATTGCACCGCGGATCCGCGATTTCATTCATTCCAATCGCACCCTGGCCCCACACGCAGTGGCGCCCGGCGCGCGCCGCCCCGCCTGATTACGCTATCGACGCCTGCCAGCGCGACGGGCTAAGCTGCCGCTTCGTTTAAAAAACCGCCGCTGCTCACCTGTTGGCTGCGGTTCTCCCGTCCTATTCAAAGCCCAGATGGAGGTTTCCCCATGCCTTACAACGTTGAGGTCAAAAAGAACGTGGCGCTGTCTCGCGCCAAGATATTCGCCGCGCTGACGGATTTTGGTGGTGTTGCCAAGATTCTGCCCGAGGCAATCAAGACGTGCACCTTGGTCGGCAGCGGTGTCGGTTCGGTACGCAACATCGTGTTGGCGGACGGCGGCACGGTATCTGAGCGCCTCGAAATGGCCCATAACCAAAGTGTCTTCGCTTATTCGATCACGGCCAATACGGCCTTACCGGTGGAGAACTACTTCGCTTGCGTGACCTTGGCTGATGGCGCCAATGGCAGCACCGATGTGGTGTGGGCCAGCAACTGGACCGCCAAGGGCGCGACGGACGCGGAGATCAAGCCGATGCTTGAAGGCCTGTATACCGCACTGTTGGACGGTATTGCCAAGGCGGGCTGATTCCCGCCTCGGAGTCCTTAAGTTCCGCTGCGTTAAACGCTGCGGAACTTGGGCATTACGTGTTTGGCAAACAGTTCCAGCGACTTGGTCGCCTTGGCCGGTTCAATGCCGGGGAACTGGGTGTTCATGATGAAATCTGTGCAGCGGAACTCGCTGACAAACTTCTCCATCTTCGCTGTCACCTGCGCGGGTGTGCCGACCATGAAGTGCTCGGCCAATACCGAGTTGCGCATGTCGGAGGGCTTGTTGATCGGTAACGGCTTGTCGTCACCTTCGGCGTCATTGGCCTCGGCCAGAATGTCGGCGTAAAACTCCAGCATATGCCATAGGTGATCCTGGCTTTCTTCCCAAGCCTGATCCTCGCTCTCCGCACAATAAACCATGCGTAGCTGGGCGATATTGAAGGCCTTGGGATCGCGCCCGCTGTTGGCCAGCGTCTCAAGATAAAGGGGTGCTGGGTCGGGTCCGAGGGTCGCCATCAAGTGATAACCCATTTCCGCCGCACGAACGATGGCCTTGGGTCCGCGGGCGCCGATCCAGATCGGCGGGCGCGGTTGCTGCACGGGTTTGGGCGAAAGGCGCGCGGCTTTGAGCTTGGTGAACTTGCCGTCGCAGGTGACGGTGTCTTCAAGGAACAACCGTTCGATGATACGGATGCTCTCCCGTGTGCGCATGCCACGCTCGGAGCGATTCATGCACAACGCATCGAACTCATAGTGCGAATAACCCTGGCCCACCCCCAAATCAAAACGGCCATTGGAGAGTATGTCGACGTTGGCGACTTCTTCGGCCATTAAGAGCGGATGCTGATAGGGCAAAATGATAATGAAGGTGCCGATGCGAATGGTCTGCGTGCGCATCGCAACCGCAGCGGCAGTGGTCATGAGGGACGGGTTATAGCCGTCGTCGGTGAAATGATGCTCGGTCAGCCAGATGTTGTCGTAGCCGAGTTCTTCACCCCGTTTGATTTGTTTGAGGATCTGTTCGTAGAAAGCTGGAAATGGCCGTCGCCATTTCACCGGGTTGCGAAAATCTTCCATAAAGCCGAAGCGCATGATTTGGTCTCCCCTTGATTGTGTGGTTTTGGTCTCAACGGGATTGTGTGCGCACTGCTGGCGCGCGGCAAGGGCAGGCACGATTGTCAATGCGGGCGCGCTGCAAGTCGCAACACGCCACGCATATCCGTGGCTCTAGAACGAGCGCGGCAAACCGAGCACGCGTTCGCCGATGAAATTCAAGATCATCTCGCGGCTGACCGGTGCGATACGCGGGATCATCATTTCGCGGAAGTAGCGCTCGACGTGGTATTCCTTGGCATAACCCATACCGCCGTGGGTCAGCACGGCCGTCTCGCAGGCGCGAAAACCAGCCTCAGCGGCTAGATACTTGGCGGCATTGGCCTGGGCACCGCACTCTTCACCGGCGTCGTAACGCGCGGCGGCGTCGAACACCATGAGATTGGCCGCTTCGAGTTCCATCCAGTTGCGCGCCAGTGGATGGGCGATGCCCTGATTCATACCAATGGGGCGCCCGAACACTTCACGTTGATTGGCATAATCGACGGCACGCTTGAGAGCGGCACGTCCAAGTCCCACCGCCTCGGCGCCCAGTAACACACGCTCGGGATTTAAACCGTGCAGGATGTAATGGAAGCCCTTGCCTTCCTCACCGATGAGATCCTCCTGCGGGACCGGCATGCCATCGTAGAACACAGCGTTGGAGTCTACTGCGCTGCGTCCCATCTTGTGGATCTCACGGATCTCGACGTAATCGCGATTGAGATCGGTGTAGAACAGTGACAAACCATCGGTCTTTTTCTTGACCTCGCTGCGGGCCGTGGTGCGCGCCAATAACAGTACCTTGTTGGCGCGTTGCGCCATGGATGTCCAATGTTTTTGGCCGTGAATGACGTAACCGTCGCCACTGCGCTCGGCACGCACTTGCAAATTGGTGGTGTCGAGGCCCGCGTTAGGTTCAGTCACGCCAAAACAGGCTGATTCTTCGCCCCTGATGAGGGGCGGCAGCATGCGGCGCTTCTGCGTTTCGTTACCAAACACCACCACGGGATTGAGGCCAAAAAGATTGAGATGGATGGCCGACGCGCCACTGAAGCCGGCACCCGATTCGGCCACCGCCTGCATCATGATCGAGGCTTCGGTGATGCCCAGACCGCTACCGCCATAAACTTCCGGCATGGCGATCCCAAACCAGCCGTCACGACAGACCGCATCGGCAAATTCCTGCGGGTAGCGGTGATTGTCATCGCACTGCAACCAGTAGTCGGCGGCGAAATTTGTGCAAAGCTTGGTGATCGCGTCGCGGATCGCGACTTGATCGTCGGAAAATTTGAAATTCATGTCACAGTCCTCGCGTCAGGAAGCAGGGTAGTCGGTCGCCTTACGGTGCAGTCACTTGGCAGGGCAGTGACGGCACCATAATATCAGCGCATATCGCTCGCGCACCCGCACCGGCACCCAAGTTGCAGGCCAGACTTAAGCACGATTTTGTGAATGTCGCGACCCTGGGAATATTAAAGCCTTAACCGCTGGTAGTTCGGGACTTGATCGTTGCATGCGTTTTGCGTGTGTCGATTGTACGTCGCGCTTGCGCATCCGGATTTACAAAAATGGGCCACGATCACGACTCGAGGGCCGCTGTCACGTTTTACCCCTTACGGCATAGAAGCGGATCTAACCAATGGCCAACTACCTGCTGACTCCCGCCGACGAACTCACCCATACACCTGGGGACGAACTTCATTTCAACGAATCCGTCTACACCAACGCGTTTGATCACCAGCGGCGGTTCGGCGGTTGGATTCGACTGGGCAACCGTGCCAATGAATCTTACGCCGAACTTGCGCTATGCCTGTTCCTGCCCGATGGCCGCATAGCGTGTCAGTTCCTGCGGCCGTCTATCAGCAACAACGATCGCTTTGACGCTGGGGGTATGAGCTACACGGTCGAGCGCGCCCACGAGTGCGTCGTGATGCGCTTTGAGGGCGAGGTAATGCTGATTGAGAACCGTGACTGGTTACGTAAACCCAAGCTCATGTTCGAGCGCGCGCCGCGCGCGCACTGCGAACTTGAATGGCGCCACACCGGCTGCTCGCCGATCTACGGTGGTGCGCCCACCAGAGCGGATCAACAGACCATGTTCGGGCGGGATTTCTCCTTAGGGCATTTTAACCAGCACACCGCTGTGGCCTCGCGGTTGCGTATCGGTGACGAGAACTACGACTTCAATGGTTTTGGTTGGCGCGACCATTCCTGGGGCCCACGGTTATGGCAGAACATCCTGTTCGACCGTGGCTTCTATGTGAGTTTTGGGCCTGACCGCGGCTTTACTTTATTGAAGATTGCAAACCAGGACGGCGTAGTGCGGCGCGCAGGCGTATTGTTCGTTGACGGTTGTTACGAGACCATCACCGATCTCGACGTGTTCACGCAATGGGATGCTGATAAAGATCCCACCGCAGTCATTTTATCCGCGCGCAGTGCTAGCCATAGCGCGGTGATCCACGGTCGGGTCTTGAATTGCGCACCGCTTAGCAACCGCCGTCAAATGGGTGAAGCGGTCATGCATTCGCGCATTGCCGAGGCCTTCACGGAATTCGAATGGGACGGTCGACTCGGCTACGGCATGACCGAGTACGTCGAACGGTTGCAAGACGGTGTGCCGGTAGCGTGGCCGCTGTAATCGCTACAGACAACTAAATTTTCGAGGAAACATTTCATGCAAGCGCAAGACTTTCATCTGACGCCAAACGACGAATTCAACCACACACCTGGCGCCGAGATTAATTTTAACGAGTCGGTCTACGTCAATGGTTTTGATCCACACCAGCGTAGCGGCGGCTGGATGCGCATTGGCAACCGGGTCAACGAGGGTTATGCCGAGGCGCAAGTATGTCTGTATCTGCCCGATGGACGTTTAGCCGTGCAATTCCAGCGTCCGGATATCAGCCACAACAACGCCTTTGCTGCCGGTGGGCTGAGCTATACCGTGCACGAGCCCTACCGCCACGTCAGCATGCGCTATGAGGGGGAGTTGTTGGTGCTGGACGACCCCGACATGCTGCGTGACGCCCGTCGCCTGTTCAACGACGCGCCGCGTACGGCCGGCCTCGTCGAATTTGATCTGACTGCGGTCTCGCCCATGCATGGTGGCGAGCCCACGCGCGACGATCAGGAAACGATGTATGGCCGCGATTTTTC
>JAYUQF010000284.1:0-4036 GCA_043756885.1 Pseudomonadota bacterium | reverse complement strand
GCATGAAAACTTCCTGGGTCAGATGAGAATGCAGCGCGGCGCCTTTGCCGGGCTCTGAGCGAATCATGGCGAGGTGGAAATCCTGCGCGGCGATCTGTGGCGCCATACTGGCGTCTTCCTGTACGCCATTGCCAATGATGCTGAAGATCTCGCGTTCGTGACCTGGAATGCGTGTGTCGAGAAAAGCTTGCGCTGAGCTCTTCTGGTTTTTGAAGCGCGCGACGTTGTGCTCCATGTCTGCGACACTGAAATCGAGATCGCTGATTGCGGCAGTATTAACCATGATGTCGGCCTCCCCGGGCGCGTGTGTATCGGCCAGACTAGCGCCGGCCGCGCGCCTATAGCAAGCCGCGCGGACACGGGGGGACTGTCGATGGACGGCCAAGCGCGCGACAATAACGGCGCTCTTGAACAGGTACGCGCGGAGTGCGAAGACATTGAACGATATCGAGCCCAATGCCCGCGAGCGGCTGCGTTATGGCATCTTCATGCCTACCGTCAGCAACAGCCCCAACATCAGTTTTTATAAAGCTGATCTAGCCGACTGGACCTTTGCCGCCAATCGCGCCATCGGTCAGGCGGCCGAAGCGGCGGGTTTTGACTTCCTGTTTCCCATCAGTCGCTGGCGCGGTATTGGTGGTGCGATTGATTACCACGGCCAATCCCTCGAAACCATGACCTGGGCGGCGGCCATGCTGGCCTCCACGGCGCGTATCCAGATCTTTTCCACGGTGCACGTGCCGGCCTTCAACCCCGTGGTGGCGGCCAAAATGGGCGCCAGCCTTGACCACATCAGCAATGGTCGATGGGGTATCAATATTGTCAGCGGCTGGAACCGCGCTGAGTTCGACATGATGGGACTGGAGATGCTCGAACACGGTCAGCGTTATCAGCGCTCGGAGGACTTCATCAAAATTCTGAAGGGCTTGTGGACGGAGCCGCCCGGCAGCTTCGATTTTCAGTCCGAGCATTACACCGTGCGTGGTGGTTATGTGATGCCCCAGCCCGTGGCTAAACCCTACCCGACGATCGTCAACGCGGGCACCTCCACCGACGCGCGCGAGATGGTGGCACGGCAATGTGATTGGGCCTTTGTGTGCCCGGTCAGTATGGATGACGCGCAGGCCCTGGCGGCCGATTTCAAAGCCCGCGCGCGTGTGTATGGTCGCACCGTCAGGGTGGTGTGCATGGTACTGCCGGTGTGGGCTGCTACCCGCGCAGCGGCGTGCGCAGAACGCGAACGTGTAATCGAACAAATGGACCCGGTGGCGGTGCGCAATTGGGCCGCTGGTCTGGGCATGGAAAGCGGTTCTTTCGACCAACAGACCCTCGAGACCTTTGCTTTCGGCGCCGGCTCTTTGCCGCTGCTAGGCACGGCCGACGATGTTGCTGAACAAATCGCAGAGCTGTATCGACGCGGCATGGACGGCGTGTTGATGAGCTATATGGATTTTCTCGCCGATACACGCCGCTTCGGCGCAGAGCTGGTGCCGCGCCTGCGCAGCATGGCTGTGTTGTGAGCGCTGCTGCGTGATTTACGGTCGCAGTTGCGGAAAATCCGGGTGTCTGAAGGGTACGCCGGATGGTGCCAGCGCCATTTTTTTCAGCGGGTGGCGGCCACCGTCATCGTGTTTGAGGCCATCAATATTGGCCATGCCATCGTGGGGTCGTGAGGCCACAACGGCATCGTCACCAAAAAAACGCAGCGATAGCGTACGGCGTCGCACGCCGGCGCGGGTTGGTGCGCCACCGTGCAGCACGGCCGGATGGAAGGCCACCACATCACCGGGCTGCATGGCCCATGACGCAATGGGAAAATCTGCGCGCGCACTTTCTATCGCGGGCAGGGGTGGCCATTGTGCGGAGTCGAACAAATTGGCCGCTTCGTCGTCAGGATTGAAGGCGCTCGGATTGTAGAGCGGGCCACGATGGGAGCCCCGCACAAACTCCAGTGAGTAGTGCTTTTCCACGGGATCGAGATTGAACCAGAACACCGCCAGGTGTGCGCCGCTGGCGGGCAGGTAGGGCAGGTCCTGATGCCAGGGTGTGCGCCGCGTATCGGCGCCATCTTTCAACCAGATCTGTTCGTACATCAGCCAGATGTTGTCACAGCCGAACAACTGCGCAGCGAGATCAGCCAGCACAGTCTCGCGCAGGAAGGTGCGGTAGGCGGGATAGCTGTCGGGGTTGGCCTGGTCCTGATAAAACGTGCCGGGTGTACCGAGCAGCACCGGGCCCGCGCCGGGGCCGGGATTGGCCAGGGTCCACTCAAAGCAGGCCTGCGCGAGCGAGAGTGTCTGGCCATCGAGCACGCCGGGCAAAAACACCACACCATCGTTGCAAAAACGCGCGCGAATCTCGGCAGAGTCAAAATTAAATTGCATGGCAGTGTCCTGGTGGTTCCTGGCTGGAAACCTAGCGACTCAAAGCTGAAATGGCAACGCCCGATTGGGCAGGGCGACTAAGCCAAAAGTGCCTGGCGCCGGCTCAGATCATCTTCTGGTCGCGCAGTTCGTCTTTGATGTAGGCGTAATAGATGGGCGCGACCATCAAGCCGGTCACACCAAAAGTGGCTTCCATGGCCAGCATCGCCAGCAGTAATTCCCAGGCACGCGCGCGGATCTGTGCGCCGACAATACGTGCGTTAAGAAAATATTCGAGCTTGTGAATGACGATTAGATAACTCAGCGAGGCCATGGCCAGATACAGCGACTGACTCAAGCTGACGATGAATATCATGGTATTCGAAAGCAGATTACCAAGGATGGGAATGAGGCCCAGCAAGAAGGTTGCAACCACAAGCGTTTTAGCAAACGGCAGGGTGACGTCGAACCACGGCAGCACTACCAATAAATAGATGCCGGTAAAAACCGTGTTGATGGCTGAGATCCGCACCTGCGCAAACACCACGCGGCGGAAAGCCAGGGTAAGGTGACGAGCGCGGTGTGCAAGCGCTATCGACAATGGGCCGCGGTCTGGCCGTTGGGTTGCTGTTTCGAGTGACAGCAAGGCACCGATCACCATGCCAATGACGATATGCGCGAGCGCGCGACCGACACCGGTGCCGGC
This sequence comes from Pseudomonadota bacterium, assembly GCA_043756885.1. Lineage (GTDB taxonomy): Bacteria > Pseudomonadota > Gammaproteobacteria > JADJYF01. The sequence continues at coordinate 967 of JAYUQF010000284.1, read as the reverse complement.
AACCTGAAACGCGCCGGCGTGACTACGTAGCCAAGTGACCAGTGCCTGACGCAGGTCTTCGGTATTTTCGGGCACGTATTGCAGCACCCAGGCCGGCAGACTGGCGCGCGAATGTTCAATGATCTCGGCCATGCGCTGGATCAGTGCTGGCAGATTGTCACCGCCGTTACGCAGGAACGAGACCAGGGACAGGATCCCGGCCGAGGTGGCTGCGATGACGACCGCAGCTATCAATGTCACCGCCAGTAAACGGGGTGTGTCGTGTTGTGTATCGGGTCTGCGCAACAGCGGCACCAGCGCATCGACCAGCGCGTAGACCAGCAGCCCGGCCAATAGCGAAGGAAGCAGATGGACGGTTAACAGGCCGAGCAGGCCAGCGACAAACAGTATCCCGGTAGCGATGTCGTAACGCGAGATCGATGGCGAATACATTAGTTGTCCTCACCGCGATCGTAAGCTGCGGGCCGCGCGTGTGGCGCGACCCGCTCGGGTTTGGGCGTGGTGTACCCGCGCGTCACTTGGCCTTGGGGCCGTAGGCCACATAAACGTTACCGGGCATGCCCCACAAACCATAACCGGAGCCGAAGTACACCCAGCCATCCACCACCACCACACCGGCACCCTTGATCGAACCACCTTTGGCCTTGACGCCGTTAACGGTCGGGAAGTCGCGCAGGGTGTTCACGTCCCAGATGATCTTGCCGGTCGCCGGATCGTAGGCACGCATATGGCCATCCATCGAACCCGAAAAAATCGCACCGGGGATCAGGGCGGCAGCCTGGGGCTGGCCGGCGTTGCAACCGGGGGTCGCAAGGCACTCGGGTTTGTTGGCCGGGGTCTGCCATAGCGTACTGCCGTCGGCGATATTCAGCGCATAAATGCCACCTGCCGCACCGGGCGCGCTGCGTGCTTCCCACACGTCGGAGATCGGCACGTAAACGTGTTCCTCATCGGCGGCGTAACCCCA
>JAYUQF010000283.1:0-1601 GCA_043756885.1 Pseudomonadota bacterium | reverse complement strand
GGCTCAGCCCAAGGTCAGACAGTCCAATAAAAACAGTCCCTTAATTCGGATTGCCAACCTCTGAACAGGGCTGGCACACATTGTGCTGTAGTGCGTTCCTAAAGCGAGAGCGAGCATGATTGACCAGCAGAAACCCATCATTACTAAACCGTCCCGATCAAATTTGGCGCCGATTACTCGTGGCCTGATTGAGGACTACGTGGCAGAACTGGCCGCGCGACGCCAGGAATTGTTGGCCGATCGCGCGCTATACCGCATCAAACTCGATTGCCTGGCCGAACTCGATCCGGCGGAGTTCACCGGCCTCGGTAAACTTTATCGCGCCCATCTTGTGCAAATCGACGCGCTGCTCCAGGAATTTGAGCCCCTCGCCGAGGGCGCATGAGCGCCGCGACGATCTAGATAGCCTGCGCTGTTCCATTCTCGATGTGGCTACTGCCCGCTCTTCGGAGCGGGCCTTTTTGTGCTCAGCGATTGTGTGCTTTCAACCAGCAACTTGCGAACGGACGGATTGTCGCGGCACATTCATCCCAAATGCGCGCGCTAGGATGGTGTTTGCGCCGCCGTTGGTTCGCCGACAAACCAAGCCCTCGTATCGGGCCCGGCAGCGGCAGCGTCCGTACCCAGCGCGCAAAAATCGAACAGCTGCGGGTCAGCGAGATGGGAAGGCACAACCGACTGCAGACTACGAAAGATGTTCTCCACACGGCCGGGGTTTTCGCGCTCCCAGGTGGCAAGCATGGTTTTGATCTTCACCCGTTGCAGATGATCCTGACCACCGCACAGGTTGCAGGGAATGATGGGAAAAGCCTGGGCGTCAGCGTAGCGGGAGATATCGTTTTCACTGCAATAGGCAAGTGGCCTGATAACCACATGGCGACCGTTGTCGCTCAGTAATTTCGGTGGCATGGCCTTCAGCTTGGAGCCGAAAAACATATTCAAGAATAGGGTTTCGACAATGTCGTCGCGGTGATGACCCAGTGCGATTTTCGTCATGCCGTGTTCAGCGGCAAAGGTATAAAGAATGCCGCGACGCAGACGCGAACACAGGCCACACATGGTGTTGCCTTCCGGGATCACGCGCTTGACGACGCTGTAGGTATCCTGCTCGATGATGTGATGCTCGATACCAAGCTTGCCCAGATAATCGGCCATGATGGCCGGCGGGTAACCGGGTTGTTTCTGATCGAGGTGCACCGCCACCAAGTCAAAGCTGACCGGCGCACGTTCACGCAGCCGCTGCAGAATCTCGAGCAAAGTGTAGGAGTCTTTACCACCAGACAGGCAGACCATGATGCGGTCGCCGTCTTCGATCATGTTGAAGTCAGCGATTGCGCGGCCCACCTGACGACGCAGCCGTTGCTGCAAAATGCCAGCTTCGTGACGTTGCTTGCGCGGATCGACAGGTTTCATGCGGGCCCATGCCGCCTCGGCCCAGTTCATTGACCACTTTGTATCCGGGCAGATTCGGTGGTTCGGTCAGATCGACTTCTGTCTGCATCGCTGTCGTCGTGCGCTGGCCCGAAAATGATTTCTGGGCGGTTCCCACGTCGCTGATTGGAGTGGCGATTGATGCGCAGTCGGCGGTCTCAGGGGGAAAG
>JAYUQF010000282.1:0-1602 GCA_043756885.1 Pseudomonadota bacterium | reverse complement strand
GCAGTTCCGCCGAGGCACCCTCACCCGCCACCACTGGCACTGCCTCAAGTAGCTTGTGAGCTTCGTCGTGCTTGCCTTCCGCCAGCAGTAAGCGCGCCAGGCGTTCGCGTGCAATATTGGCCAGTTCGCCATGGCCGTCGCTGTCGAGCAAACGCTGCAGTTCCGCCTTGGCCTGGGTGTAGTCGTTCTTTTCGACCGCAATTTTAGCGATTAAGAGCGAACTCAGTTTGGCGTAGACCGAACCCGGATAGGACTCGATGATCGTGTGTCCGGCCTTGATCGCGTCGTCAAGTTTCTGTGCGCCCGCCATCGCGATGAGCAGCTCGTAGTTCTGCGAGGCGCTCTCGGCCATGGTGGTTTTGGTTGTATCCCAGTAACGATAGGCGGCCAGCCCGCCGATGCCGAGCGTCAGGCCGAGCAGCAGGGCGCGACCGTTGTCTTTCCACCAGCGGCGGATTTGCTCAACCTGTTCCTGTTCTGAAACGTATGCGTCCATAAGGCCTTCTCCGCCATACAGGCGTCGGTCTGCTGTGTAAATCGGGCCGCGATTATAGCCGTAATCCCCGCAAATCCGGGCATCACCGGCGGGGGCCACAAGGTGTTCAGCGGCAGCGTACTTCCAGCACTGCGGCCACTTCGTCCCGCGGATGTGTAGTTTGTGGTCCGTCGCCGCGCAGCGGTTTGAGCGTCACGGTGCCACTCGCCATCTCGTCTTCGCCGATCAGCAGAGCGACCATTGCGCCCGACTTGTCGGCCTTCTTCATGCGTGATTTCAAGCTGCCACCGCCAACATGCAAAACGATTTGTTTACCCGGCAGGCGACTGCGCAACATCTCGGCCAGTTTTACCGCGTCGGCATCTAAATGTTCGCCCGTCGCGCTGATATAAACCGCAGGAGCATTCGACGCCAGTTCATGGGCGGCGCGCAGCTCAAGCAGGCGCTCAACGCCCATCGCAAAACCAATGGCTGGCGTCGGCTTACCCCCCATCAACTCGACAAGCGCATCGTATCGACCCCCGGCGCAGACTGTACCTTGCGCGCCGAGTTCGGTGGTTATCCACTCGAAAACTGTTTTGGAGTAGTAGTCGAGTCCACGCACCAGGCGTGGGTTGCGATGCACTTCGACACCATTTGCCGCCAACATCTGGCACAGAGCCTCGAAGTGGGCGTGTGATTCATCGTCCAGGTGCTCGGCCAATGACGGCGCGCCAGCGATGAGTTCGCTCATAGCCGGGTTTTTACTGTCGAGGATGCGCAACGGGTTACGTTCAAGTCGCTCGCGAGAATCCTGATCGAGCGCATCGAACTGGTCACGAAAGTAAGCACTCAAGGTTTCACGATAGCGCGCGCGGACCGCGCCTGAGCCCAATGAATTCATCTCAAGCCGCAGATTGCCGATGCCAAGGACTCGCCATAGACGCGCCGTCATAAGTATGACTTCAGCATCGATATCCGGGCCTGCTGCACCAAATGCCTCAACGCCGATCTGATGGAATTGGCGATGACGTCCACGTTGTGGGCGTTCATGACGAAACATCGGTCCGCTATACCACAAGCGCAAAGGCATGTGCTGCAGCAGACCATTCTGCAACACCGCGCGC